>JAWVDL010000032.1:0-5240 GCA_033857355.1 Gaiellaceae bacterium
CGTAGAGGTAATGCTGCGTGCGCAACGCCGAGAAGTGTGCAGCCCCGGGACTGTCCTCGATCACGATGTCCCTGCCGTACTCCTTGCCGCCGTCGCGAAGCAGGGGATAGAGCGAGCGCCCGTCCATCGTCCGGCCCGGCTGCGCGTGCGCCGCCTCGACGATCGTCGGCGCCAGGTCGATGTTGGCGACGAGCTGAGAGCGGTGCACGTTCTGCGGAATCCCCGGGCCGCGCACGATCAGGGGGACGCGGATCGACGGCTCGTAGAGGAGCACCTTGCCCGACGGCACGCGGTGCTCGCCGTGGAAGAACCCGTTGTCCGAGGTGAAGAAGATCAGCGTGTTGTCGAGCGTGCCCGTGTCCCGCAGCGTCTCGACGATCCCCTGAACGGCCTCGTCCACGGCGAGGAGCGACTCCAGCTCCTGCTGGTAGTTCTCGCGGATCCCGCGCACGCCTCGCGCGTTGAGCCTCGGCAGCGAGCGGATGAACGGGGGCTTGTCCGTGACGTCCGCCTCGTTGAACGAGGGGGCGAGCGGGAGCTCCGTCCCGGCGAAGTAGTTGCGGTGGCGCGGCGCAGGCGAGGGAGTCGGCGGGAATCCGGGATCGTCGGGATCCGGCGGGCCGCCCGCGTGCGGCGCGATGAAGGCGACCCAGAGGAAGTAGGGCTGGGCCTCGGCCGCGCGGCGGCGGATGATCTCCTGCGCCTTCTGCGCGTAGAGGTCGGTCTGGTAGCACGCGGGGCTCTGGCTCGCGCACGGACGCGTCAGCTGGCCGTTCTCGTTCAGCGTGTAGTCGTAGTACTGGTACGTGGTCGGGTCGACGGACGCGTGCCACTCGCTCCAGCCCGGCGGGATCTCGTGCGGGTCCCTCGTGCCGTAGCTGTTCAGGTACTTGCCGAGATGAATCGTCGTATACCCCGCGCGCTGGAGCCAGACGGCCAGCGTGTTCGTCGAGTCGAGCTTGTAGTAGCCGCCGAGCGGAAGGCTGTTGCCCTGGACGCCGTGGTTGTGGGCGTACTGGCCCGTGAGGAAGGTGGAACGGGAGGGGCAGCAGAGGGAGAAGGACACGAAGGCGTTGTCGAACGTGACTCCCTCGCCGCCGAGCAGGCGATTGGTCTGCTCCAGCACCTTCATCGACTCGAGCGTCTGGTCGTCCGTCATGAGAACGACGATGTTCGGACGCTGGACGCCGGCCGCACGCGCGTGTCCGCCTGGTTGGGCGATCACCAGAATCGTGAGGACCGCGCCGGCAGCGAGTGCCGCGCAGGACGAAAGCCTGGCCACTTGACGGGATCTTGCAGGGCCGGAGGCCCGGGTACAAGAAAAGTCTAGGACCTAGACGTGCGCGGCGATGTCGACCGAGACGACCGTCTCGGGCCGGATGAAGCGCCCGGAGAAGCACGGCCAGTCGCCGTCGTTCTGCAGGCTCCGCATCGCATCGGTCGCCGCGGCCTTGGCCTCGGCGCCGTCGTGCACGCGGGCGATCTCGACTCGCTCGCCGTTCGTGAGGCACGCGAGCACCTGGAAGACGACCTCGGGCTGCGAGGCTGCCGCAGGCTCGGGCTCGGGGGTGAAGACGGGCGCGGGCAGCGAGACGGGCTCGGGCATCGGTGCGACGGGGGCCGGCATCTCGTGAACGGGCTCGGGCTCCGGCTCGACGACGACGGGCGCGGGAGGAGCCGCGGCCATGACCGGCTCGGGCTGGACGACGGCCTGCGCGACGAGGGGCTCGGGCATGACTGGTGCGACCGGCTCGGGCGCCACGGGAGGGGCGGGCGCCTCGAGCACGAGCGCTTCGACGGCGGGAGGCTCGACAATTGGTGCCGGTGCGGCGGCAAGCGCCGGCTCGGCGGGGGCGGGAACGGGCTCGGGCTGCGACGCGGCTGCGGGTGCAGCTTCCACCGGGCTCGGGACGATCTGCGCCATGGCCTCAGCCGTCACCCAGCCCTTCTCCACCACGATCGACGCGACGGAGCTGCCGCTGACAGCCTCTTCCTTCATGGCGTCGGCGAGCTGGGCGGGCGTGATCATGCGAAAGCGGAGCAGGAGCGACTCGACGGGAAGCTCGGCCTGGGGCTCGGGTGCGGGCGCTGCCGGCACTGCCGGCGCGCTCGCGGGAAGCGGCATGACGCCCTCGGCCATGACGGCCTTGGGGGCCGGGGGAAGGTCGGAGCTCACCGGCGGCTCGCCGGCGAGTCGGACTCCTCCAAGAGGGGTTGCCGGCAGCTCGCTCACAACGCGTGCATCGGCCTAAGGGGGGCACTTCGTATCACCCTTGGGGGTGATCTATGCGGCTAGACGCGCTTCCGGCTCGACTTCGACCGCTTTCGGGGCGGTTCGGCGCAGATAGACGAGCGCGGCGGCGCCCGTGGTGACGCCGACCGTGCCGGCGACCGCGAACGCGAGTCCCGTCCCTCCGCGCGCGCTCAGCCAGCCCGCCGAGAGCCCGCCCAGGGGGCCGAGCCCGTTGAAGGCGTAGTAGTAGAGCCCGACGACGCGGCCGCGGAGATGGTCGGGCGCCTCGAGCTGCGCGGTCGAGTTGCCGTTCGACGTGAAGACCGTGAACGAGACCCCGACTCCGAAGAGGAGGAGGGCGCAGAGCACGAGCGAGTTGGAAGGCGCGAGCAGCAGCTCGAAGACGCCGAAGCCGACGGTTCCGACGAGGAGGCCGCGCAGCGTCGCCCGACCCAGCCCGGCCGAGACGAGCGCGCCCACGAGCGCTCCCGCCCCGAAGAACGCCGAGAGCAGCCCGAACGTCCGCGGGCCGGCATGCAGCGTCTGGCGTGCGAGCACCGGCAGCAGGACGTTGAAGTTGAAGCAGACCGTGCTCACGATCGCTGTGGTTCCCAGCACGACGAGCAGCCGCTTCGAGTGGCGCGCGTACGCGAAGCCCTCCCGCATCCCGCGCAGGAGCGTCGGCCGCTTGACGAACTCGAGTGGATGGAGCTCGTCGACGCGCATCATCAGCAGTCCGGCGAGCACGGCGACGAAGCTGACCGCGTTGAACGCGAAGCAGAAGCCCACTCCGGCCGCGGCGATGATCACGCCGCCGAGGGCGGGCCCGAAGATCCGCGAGGCGTTGAAGAGGCTCGAGTTGAGCGCGATCGCGTTCGGAAGCTCGCTGCGGCCGACCATCCGGTACGTGAGGGCCTGGCGCGCGGGCGCGTCGAGTACCTGCACCGCGCCCATCAGCGCTGCGATCGCGTACACGTGCCAGGGCCGCGCGATCCCGGCCAACGCGGCCGCGGCCATCGCCGAGGCGAGCACCATCGAGACCGCCTGCGTCCCGATCACGGTCTTCCGCGCGTCGAGGCGATCGACGACGACGCCCGCGAACAGGCCGAGCACGGTGAAGGGCAGGAACTGCGCGAGCGCCAGGTAGCCGACGGCGAGCGGCGAGTGCGTGAGCTGGAGGATGAACCAGGCCTGGGCGATGCGCTGCATCCACGTCCCGGTGACCGAGATGACCTGCCCGGCGAAGAAGAGGCGATAGTTCCGGTGCTTGCGCAGGCTGGCGAAGGTGCGGCGGTTCATGCGGAGGATCGCAGCGGTCACGCCTCCACCTCCAGCAGCCTCGTCAGAGGCTCGATCGCAGCGTCGATGGCGCCGATCTCGTCAGGCTCGAGCTCGCGCAGGCGGGCGGCGAGCCAGGCCGTGCGCCGTGAGCGCACCGAGCGGAGCACGCGCTCGCCCGACGCCGTCAGGCTGAGCCCGATCCGGCGGCGGTCGCCGCCGACCGGTCCTCGCTCGACGAGCGCATCGCGCTCGAGCCGGGCGATGTACTTGGACATGCCCGGCGCGGACATCCCCTCGCGCGATGCCAGCTCACCGACGCCGATCCCGCGCTGCTTGTGGATCTGCACGAGCAGCGAGACCTGGCCGCCGGTCACGCCGAGCGAGTGCAACTCACGGCGAAGCGCCCGGTTCAGCTTGAAGAGAACTGGGCGGAGCCGGTTTGCGACGGCGACGGGGTCTGCGGCGATGGCGGTGGTCATATCGTTAACCAAGTTAACGATAGCCGGACCGCACGACGCTGGGCTCCCCTTTTTACGGGATCTTTACTGCCGCGTCTCGATGTGCGCGTTCGAGAGAGCCTTGATGCCGCCGGGCGAGGACACGAGGCGATTTCGCCGGACGACGGCGCGCGAGTCGTAGTGAACGAGGATCGCGTACCCGCTCTTGCCGCCGCCGGCTCGAGTTCCGGTCACCACGTTGTCGTCGATCTCGCACTCCGAGTTGTCCCCGCAGTAGATCGCCACGCCGCGCGCGCCGTGGACGTCGTTCGACGCGATCCCGCCCATGGACATCTCCGTCAGCGAGATCGCGTACGAGGCCGTGCGGCTGACACGGTTGCGCAGCAGCATCGCGTGGGTGGTGTGCACGACGATCCCCTCGCGGCCGCCGACGACAGTGCAGCCCTCGACCGTGCTCGGCGAGCGCGCCATGCTGAACGAGATGTCGATTCCCTGAGCCCACTGGTTGCCGAGCGAGTCGACCGCGCAGTCGCGGATCGTCACCGAGCTGTCGCGGACGTGGATGCCGTCGAGGCGCGCGCCGGTGATCGTGACGCCGTCGAGGACGACGCCGTCCGCGCTCGTCACCGCGATCCCGTTCTCTCCGCCCAGCACCGCGACGTTGCGTACGGTCACGTCGTCGCTGCGGATCACGATGCCGCCGCGCACGACTGCGCCCGTGTCGCCGACGAGGCGCTCCGGCCGGTCGATCACGAGCGGGCCCTGGTGGACGCCTGAGCTGAGGTGGACGGTCGGCGGCCTCTGCGCCCACGCGACTCCGCCCGAGCAGGCGAAGACGACCAGGACGATCGTCGCGAGCGCCGGGCCGGCGCGCCCGAGCTCCCCACCGTCCTCTGCGTACGAGAGCCGCAGGCGGGGCAGAGCGGCGTGCCCGAGGATCTGCGCCACGAGCCAGCCTGCGACGAAGAGGGCCAGCGCAGGCCCGAGGGGAGCGGCGATTCCAAGGGCGCGGGCCAGGACGAGGACGAACGTGAGCTCCAGCCCGCCGAGCGGCAGCGCGAGCCAGCCGGGCTGGTACGGCAATAGGCGGTGGTACAGCTCAGCGTCCAGGACGAGCCCGACGACGGTCATCAGCGCCGCCAGCTCGACCGGCCACCAGGCGCGCTCGGCCGCGGCGAGCGCCAGAGCGAGCAAGAGGGTCAATGCGGCCGCGGCGAGGCGCGACTCCAGGCGTCCTCTCAGCGTGTAGGACACGCGACCACCCTTGC
>JAWVDL010000033.1:0-2556 GCA_033857355.1 Gaiellaceae bacterium
TCGAGGTGAACGCCGTCCGCCTGCAGGTCGCTTCCCTGGAGGACGTGATGGTCACAAAGCTCCTCGCACTGACGGAGCAGGAGCCCGACTTCGACAGCGTGCTCGAAGCGGCGCGCGCGGTGCGCGAGCAGATCGACTGGGACGACGTGCGCGAGCGCACGGACGGCTCACCGCTCGCCAAGGGCTTCTTCACGATGGTCGAAGAGCTCGGGGTCGTCGCTCAGAAGAAGAACTGACGCCACGCCGTCCACCAGTCGTCGGCGCGCGAGACGATCGTCCTCGGCTCGATTTGCTCGACTCCCTGGCGGCTCGCGAGCTTCGCGGGATCGGTCGTGTTCTTGAACTCGACCTTGATCTCACTCGGCTTGCCCGGGTCCCAGGGCTTCAGGTCGCCGAGGTCGGCGAGGCTCTGCTTGGCGCCCTCCTCGATCAGCTCCCTGGCGCGCACCGGAGGGATCATCCGCGCGCCGCGCGTGCTGATTCCCCACTTGACCGGAACGGTGCGGACTCCGTCGCCGAGCAGCGCGGTCGCCTCGCGGCACGAGGCCTCGTCGCCCGTCACGAGCGCGATCGGAGCCCCGAAGCTGCCGACGAACGCCGCGTTGATCCCGGTCTCGCCGACGAGCGTCTCGTTGAACCACAGGTTCTGCCAGGCCATGCCCGACACGGTGTGGTTGAGCACGCCGTCGGAGGTCCCGGCCATGGCGTGCATCCCGACGAGCAGGCACGCGTCGCATCCTTCCTCGAGGAAGCCCGTGTACGACGTCCACTCCTCCTGGACGACGTACTCGCAGCGCGGGTCGAGCAGGTCGGCAACGAGCGAGTTGAAGCTGAAGCCGCCGCCCGCGCCGTGGTGATCCATGACGCAGACGTCCGTCGCGCCGGCCGAGAAGGCCCCGCGGATCGCTGCGTTGATCTCCTCGGTGTAGAGCTTTCGCCCTTCCTCGTACAGGGGCTCTCCCGCGTTCGTCTGCGTCGCGTTGGCGATCCCGGCGACGCCCTCCATGTCGCTGATGATGTGGATTCGCATGGCGCTGTAGCGTAGGCGACTTGGAGACGGGGCTCAGCGGGAAGGGCGTATTGGTCACCGGCGCCTCGGGCGGGATCGGCGCCGCGTGCGCCCGCGCGTTTGCGGCCGAGGGTGCGCGCGTGGCCGTGCACTTCCACAGCGGACGCGACCGGGCAGAGGCGGTCGCGGCGGAGCTCGGCGGAGCGTCCCTCGTCCAGGCGGACCTGACCCGTGAGGACGATGTCGACCGGATGTTCGAGGAGACGCGGGCGGCGCTCGGATCGGTCGACGTCTGCGCTGCGGTGGCCGGTGTCTGGCCCTCCCCCGACGAGCCGGTCTGGCAGCTCTCGCTCGAGCGCTGGGAGGACACGCTGCGCGCGAACCTCACGTCCACGTTCCTGACGGCGCGCGGCTTTCTGCGCGAGGTCGAGCGGAATGGACACGGCAGCCTCGTCCTCGTCGGCTCGACAGCGGGCCTCGTCGGCGAGGCCGGCCACGCCGATTACGCGGCGGCGAAGTCGGCGATCCTCCACGGGCTGCTGCTAAGCCTGAAGAACGAGATTGTGCGCATCGCGCCTCGCGGGCGCGTCAACGCGGTCGCTCCCGGCTGGACGGAATCGCCGATGACGCGCGGGCTCGTCGACGACGAGCAAGTCCGCCGGATCTCGCGGACGATGGCCCTGCGCAAGGTCGCGCAGCCCGAGGACGTGGCCCGTCAGGTCGTCGTCCTCGCGTCGGACGAGCTCTCCGGCCACGTGACCGGCCAGATCGTCACGGTTGCCGGCGGCATGGAGGGCCGCGTCGTTCACGAGTAAACGAAAGGCGGCGGGCCGAAGCCCACCGCCTGAAACCTCGAAGCCGCAGGATGATTGCCGTCAGTCCCGGACCGGAGGAGTGAAGTCCTTATCGGCAGGCCGGGCGAAAGCTTTAGTCCCTCTTTCGAGTGATTCGCTGCGGGTCCAGCGCAAAGGGCGGAGCGCCGCCTGCTCCGCCTTGCGCGATCTCCCTAGGGAGAACATTTGCCGGAGGCCCCCGCCGCATCGGGGCCTCTCCGGCTGTGGGGTCCCGCCGCATCGGGATCCCGGTCAATCCCCTCAAAGGCCCCGCCGCATTGGGGTCTTCGAAGCTGGCCTCACTATCGCCCACACCGGATCGCTTGATCCATCACCCTTCGTGGGTTGACCGCTCCACTTCACTCGGTTTCGCGTCGCCTTAACTAACTTTGTTGCCGGTGCCTGCGGATCAGCCCACGAATAGGTTCGTCGAGCGGCTGCGCAGCGGGCCTGCGATCGTGGCCGACGGAGGGACGGGCGCGCTGATCTCGAGCGCCGTCCCACGCCTGCGCTGCCCCGAAGAGGCGAATCTCCGCTCCCCCGAGAGCGTCGTGGCCGTTCACGTGGGCTATATCCGCGCCGGCGCAGAGCTGATCGAGACGAACACGTTCGGCGCGAACCGGCCCAAGCTCGCCGCGCACTTCCTCGAGGACGAGTTCGAGCGCATCAACTCGACGGCGGTGCGGCTCGCGCGCGATGCCCGGGAGGTCTCGG
>JAWVDL010000034.1:0-2844 GCA_033857355.1 Gaiellaceae bacterium
AGCTGCACCCGCTTCTCGGCAAGCGGGAGATCGCCGTCCGCGACATCGTCGACCTCGCGCGCGAATGCGTAGATCGCGGCGATCGCGCGCCGTTTCTCGCGCGGCAGCACCATGATCCCGTACGCGAAGTTCTTCGCACGCGCACGAGTGATGCGCTGCACCTCTGCATACGCTTCGTCGACGGCGACGCTCATCGGACGAGAACGATCGCTGCTTCGCGCGCGAGTCGCGCTCGCGACGGCTTCGGCCGCTGCGTGAAGACGTCCCAGTTCGCCTCCTCGAGCGCGTCGAGCGCGGCAAGACCACCGCGCGCGAACAATCCGACCGCACGCCCGAGCCGGCCGCCGATCCTCGACCGCAACTCGTCGCCGGCCCGCAGCAGCGACGCCGCCCGGCCGGCCTCGAAGCGCAACAGGGCCCGCAGCTCGTCGCTCGGCCGGTCGAGCGCCGGGTCGCCGAAGCGCCGCCGGTCGTCCGCCGGGAGATAGACGCGTTCGAGCTCGAGGTCGCGGGGCACGTCCTGGAGGAAGTTCACGAGTTGGAGCCCCGTGCACACCGAGTCGCTAGCCGCGACGAGCGCCGCGTCGTCGAGCCGGCGCAGCACACCGAGCACGAGCCGTCCGCACGGGTCTGCCGAGTGGACGCAGTAGTCCTTCAGCTCCGCCCAGTCCGCGTACTCGGCGGTGCGCTGGTCGCGGCGATTCGCCTCGATCAACCTCAGGAACGGCTCAGGCGGGAGGTCGAACTCGCGGACCGTCGGCTGCACGTTGCGGAGAACGGACCAATCGGGCTCGCCCTCGAACGTGAGCCGCACCTGCTCCTCGAGGTCGTCGAGGGCGGCGAGGCGATCCCCGCTGTACGAGTCACCGAGCTCGTCGACGAGCCGGGCGTAGCAATAGAGCGCGCGGATGTGCGGGCGCAGCGCGCGCGGAAAGAGAACCGAGCCGACGGGGAAGTTCTCCCCGGCAGCTCTCGCTGCGACTTCGGCGACCTCCATGTGTCAGAGCATAGGCAGGCGTTTGCAGGAAGAGCGCCGCGATGCTTCAATTGCGCCGAGCCGCGGCGGGGGGCGTCGCGGTCGCAGGATCCAATGGAAGGGAGCGAGTCGTGGCTGAGGGCAGCGATGCGGCGCGTGACGAGACGTCCGGCATCCGGGAGGCCCCGGTCGCCGGGATCGCGCGCAACGACGGCTCGACGGTCGTGAGCCTGGCGGGCGAGCTCGACCTCTACAACGCCCACGAGGTGCGGGAGGCGCTGCTCGAATGCTGCGCCGAGAGCCCGGCCCGGCTGATCGTCGACCTCAGTGGCGTGAAGTTCATCGACTCGACCGCCCTCGGCGTGCTGATCGAGGCGCGCACCCGCATGGAGAACCGCCGCGGCTTCCTGCTCGCCGCACCCGGCCTCGAGACGAAGCGCGCGCTCGAGATCTCGGGCCTCGACCGTCATTTCGCGGTGCACGACTCGCTCGATTCAGCATTCGCTGCAAGCGTCTGAGCGCGGCCGAGCGGAACTGGTTGTACCGTCCCGGCGTGGAAGACGAACCGATCCTCCCCCCGGGAGAGCTCAGGCGGTACGCCGACGCGATCGTCAAGACGTCTCTCGGCGTCCGCAAGGGCGACACGCTCGTCGTGACCGGCGAGCCGGCGCACCGCGAGCTCGTCGTCGCGGTCGCCGACGCGGGCTACCGCGCGGGCGCGCTCATCGTCGACGTCTGGTACCTGGACTCGCGGGTCGCACGAGCGCGCCTGCTGCACGCGAGCAACGACGCGCTCGGCGTCGTCACCCCCTGGGCGGAGCGGCGCTACCGCGAGCTCGCCAAGCCCACGAGCGCGCGCGCGGCGATCACCGGAGAGAGCGAGCCGGGCTACCTCGACGGCGTATCACCGAAGCGACTCAGAGCCGACATCTCCGGTTCGGCGACGAACCGGGCGTTCACGGCGTACCGCCGCGCGAACCTCGACCTGAAGGCCCGCTGGACCGGCGTCGCCTGGCCCACCGACCACTGGGCCGGACAGGTGTACCCCGGGCTTCCGCCGCTCGAGGGGAAGCGCCGGCTGGCGCAGGACCTGCTCTGGTTCTGCCGGCTCACGGATGCGGACGGCAAGGGCGCTGCGGGGTGGCTCGCACACGTGCGTGCGCTGACGCGCAGATCGCAGAAGCTCACCCGCCTCGGTCTCACCGCGCTCGAGCTGCGCGGCCCCGGCACCGAGCTCGACCTGCGCCTCGCGCCGGAGACGCGCTGGATCGGCGGCCAGGAGGAGACGTCGTCGGGCATCAAGATCGCCCCGAACATGCCGACGGAGGAATCGTTCACGAGCCCGCACGCAGCGGGCACCGAGGGCACGTTCACCTGCACGTTCCCCTTGTCGTTCGAGGGACGGCTGATCGAAGGGCTGCGCGGCGAGTTCCGCGGCGGCAAGCTCGTACGCCTCGACGCGAAGAGCAAGAAGGACCGAGACTTCGTCGCCGCTCACCTCGACAGCGACCCGAAGGGCAACGGGCGCAAGCTGGGAGAGGTCGCGCTCGTCGACGCCTCGTCGCGCATCGGTCAGAGCGGTCACACGTACTTCAAGACGCTGCTCGACGAGAACGCAGCCGCGCACATCGCGCTCGGCGCAGGCTTCGGCGGGACGCGCACCGGCAAACGGGCAATCGGCCTGAATCGGTCCACCGTGCACCTCGACGTGATGATCGGCGGCCCCGACTTCGAGGCGACGGGCATCACGGCGAAGGGCAAGCGGGTACCCGTGATCGCCGACGGGCTCTGGCAGATCTAGAGGGTCAGCCGTCGACCAGCAGTCCGTTGAGCGGGCCCCACAGGGCGTTCGCGCGGCGTGACACATT
>JAWVDL010000035.1:0-4467 GCA_033857355.1 Gaiellaceae bacterium
GTACGCACAGCGCCACGAGTCGGAAGCCGCGGCCGACCTCGGCGCGGAACGGCGAGAGCTCGACGAGCTCCTCGGTGAGGCCGACATCGTCACGCTGCACGTCCCGCTCACCGGAGAGACGCGTGCGCTGATAGATGCCCGCCGGCTCGCTCTACTGCGCGACGGCGCCTGCATGGTCAACACGTCGCGGGGCGCGATCGTCGAGGAGCCCGCGCTGGTTGCAGAGCTCGTCGCCGGCCGAATCCGCGCAGGACTCGACGTGTACGCCGACGAGCCGAACGTCCCTGAGGAGCTGCTCGAGCTCCCGAACGCAGTCCTGACCCCGCACATCGGCAGCGCCACCGGTGGCACTCGCGAGGCGATGACCCGCGTGCTGGTCGACAACATCCTTGCGCTCGAACGCGGCGAGCCGCTTCCGAATCGCGTCTACGCTTGAGGCTCCTGGCCCCGTAGCTCAGCGGATAGAGCGGCGGACTTCGAATCCGCGCGCGGAGGTTCGATTCCTCCCGGGGCCATCGCGATGGCGGCCACCGAGGTGCGACGGCGCGGAAGGCCCCCGGGCCCCCGCGCCGACCGCGTGCGAACTAGACGCTGACGGGAACGCCGTTCTTGTGGACGAGCACGTTGCCGCTCGTGATCTTCGGCGAGTTCGGCAGGATCGTCTCGAGGTTCTCCTCGCGGAGCCACTCAGCGACGACGCGGGTCGACTCGCTGCCCTGGTCGGCAGTCTCGAAGAGGCCGAACGAGCTCATGACGCCATGATCGGCACCGATGAGGGTGTAGCTCTTGAAGCCGGGAAGCTGGCTCAGCTTCGGGACGAGCGTCTCGTTGATCTTGCGGTTGAGCTCGTCGATGCGGCTTGTGTCCACACCTTCGTAACGCCTGATGGTCGCAAACATATTGCTCCTAACGCATTCGTTCAGGGCAGAAATCCCAATGGAGATCCCTGCGGCGCGGGCCGTGGCGGAACAGTCGAGGGAGATCGTGCGGGCCTCAACTTCAAGTGCTAGGCCGACGCGCTCTCTCACCATAGCCGCGATCCGAGCCCGCCGTGTAACCCCAGTGCGGGTGAGAGGACTTGAACCTCCAAGGGCCTGAGCCCACCGGGTCCTAAACCCGGCGCGTCTGCCAGTTCCGCCACACCCGCGTGGTGACCGAAGGGTACCCCGCTAGGAGCCGAAAGCCTGCCGGCGGGCGATGTCCTCGTCGTTCACCATGTGCCCGTCCCGCTCGACGTAGCCGTCCTTGCCTCCGACCACGACGAGCACGAGATCCTCGTCGCCGATGTTCGAAAGGCGGCGCTGCGTCGCGGCCTCGGCGTGGAACAGGCCGCCCGGGCCGAGCTCGCGGGTCTCGCCGTCGGCCTCGACTCGCGCGCGCCCGCTGTGCACGAAGTACAGCTCGTCCTGCGTGTCGTGGTAGTGGAGGAAGCCCTCGAAGTGCGGGGGATAGACGACGGCGTTCACGCCGAAGGCGGTGACCCCGAGCGGCTTGCGGATCTTGCGGAATCCGTAGCCCTCCCCGAGCTCGTCCAGCGAGCCGAACGCATGCGCCATAGCGGAAACGCTACTCGACGGGCCTCCGCGCAGACAAGGAAGCCTTTGGTTGAATGGCCGCACGATGTCGAACCAGGTCGAGGAGCTCGCCGACAATCGCGTCCGGATGACCGTGGAGGTCCCGAGCGCGGACGTCCACCACGCCGTGGAGCACGCCGCGTCGGACCTCGCCGGCAGCGTGAAGATCAAGGGCTTCCGGCCGGGCAAGGTGCCCATGCCGGTGCTGATCAACCGCGTCGGCAAGGAGCGCCTGTACGCCGACGCGATCGAGAGCCACATCGGCAACTGGTTCTGGAACGCCGCGCTCGGCGCGAAGCTGCACCCGGCCGAGCAGCCGCGCTACGACTACGAGCTGCCGGCGAACGACAAGGACCCGTGGCGGTTCACCGCCGAGTTCGCGGTGCAGGCAAAGCCCGAGCTGCCGGACTGGAAGGAGCTCGAGGTGCCGGCGGCGGAGGCCGAGGTGCCGCAGGATCTGCTCGAGCACGAGCTGGCCGTCCTCCGCAGCTCGGTCGCGGAGCTCTCGCCGGTCGAGGATCGCCCCGCGCAGCTCGGCGACACGGTCGTCGTCGACCTGCTCAACGAGGGCGGCGAGTCGCAGCGCGACTACGTCGTCGAGCTCGGAGCGGGCCGCGTCGTCGACGAGATCGAGCGCGAGCTCGTCGGGATGTCGGCCGGCGAGACGAAGGAGATCGTCTTCGAGCTCGCGGACGAGCAGTCGGCGACGGTGAACGCGACGCTGAAGGAGATCAAGGAGAAGATCCTTCCTCCGCTCGACGACGAACTCGCCCGCGCCGCGAGCGAGTTCGGCACCCTCGACGAGCTGCGCGCCGATCTGCACGAGCGGCTGCACGAGCAGATCGCGGCCGAGGCCGACTCCGCCTTCCGCGCCGCGGTCGTCGACAAGCTCGTCGAGGCGTCGAAGCTCGATCCCGAAGGCCCGCTCGTGGAGGCGCGCACGCGCGAGCTCCTGAACGGTCTGGCCGCCTCGCTCGAGCGTCGCGGGATCGGCATCGAGACATATCTCCAACTCACTGGGACGAATCCCGACGACCTGATCGGACGCCTGCGCGCCGAGGCCAAGCAGTCGGTCGCCCGCGAGCTCGTGCTCGAGGCGGTTGCCGAGCAGGCCGGACTCGAGGTCTCCGACGGCGAGGTCGAGACGATGGTCCGCGAGCAGACCGCCGAGACCGACGAGGATCCCGAGGAGGCGATCGCCGCCCTCCGCGAGAACGGCGCGTTCGAGCGCCTGCGCGAGGACTTGCGCCTGCGCGCCGCCCTCGACCGAGTGGCCTCGGAGGTCAAGCGCATCCCGGTGGAGTTGGCTGAGGCGCGTGAGGCGATCTGGACGCCCGACAAGGAAAAGCCCGAGACCGAGACGAAACTGTGGACCCCCGCTAGCAAGGAGACGTAAGGAGACGTGATTCTTTGAGCCCGCTGATTCCGATGGTGATCGAGCAGACCTCGCGCGGGGAGCGCTCGTTCGACATCTACTCGCGACTGCTGAACGAGCGAATCATCTTCCTCGGGACGCCCGTCGACGACCAGATCGCCAACCTGATCGTGGCGCAGCTCCTCCACCTCGAGTCGGAGGATCCGGACAAGGACATCTCGATCTACATCAACTCGCCGGGCGGCGTCGTCTACGCCGGGCTCGCGATCTACGACACGATGCAGTTCATCAAGCCCGACGTGGCGACGATCTGCGTCGGCATGGCGATGTCGATGGGCGCGGTGATTCTCGCGGGTGGCACGAAGGGGAAGCGTATGGCGCTGCCGAACTCCAAGATTCTCATCCACCAGGGCTCGGCCGGATTCTCGGGCCAGCCGACCGACATCGAGATCCAGGCGCGCGAGGTGATCGGCCTCAAGCGGAGCCTCGAGGAGATCATGGCGAAGCACACCGGGCAGTCGCAGGAAAAGCTCCAGAAGGACATGGATCGCGACTACTACATGACCGCGCAAGAAGCGAAGGACTACGGCATCATCGACAATGTGATCGTCCATCGAACCGGGTCGCCGACGACCGGCCCGGCCTAGGCGTTTCGGCCGACCTGCGCTACAACGAGGTGAGACGTGGCCCGAGCATCTGACGGAAACGAACAGCTTCTCTGCAGCTTCTGCGGCAAATCGCAGCGGCAGGTCAAGAAGCTCATCGCCGGGCCGGGCGTCTACATCTGCGACGAATGCATCGATCTCTGCAACGAGATCATCGACGAGGAGCTCACCGCTCCGGCGCAGCTCGACCTCGACAACCTCCCGCGCCCGAAGGACATCTACGAGGTCCTGAACGACTACGTCGTCTCGCAGGAAGAGGCGAAGCGGACCCTCTCAGTCGCGGTCTACAACCACTACAAGCGCGTCCAGATGGGCCAGGAGGAAGGTGACGTCGAGCTGCAGAAGTCGAACATCCTCCTGCTCGGGCCGACGGGCTGCGGCAAGACATTGCTCGCGCAGACGCTGGCGCGGATCCTCAACGTCCCGTTCGCGATCGCCGACGCGACCGCGCTCACCGAGGCCGGTTACGTGGGCGAGGACGTCGAGAACATCCTGCTGAAGCTGATCCAGGCCGCGGACTTCGACATCAAGAAGGCCGAGACCGGGATCATCTACATCGACGAGGTGGACAAGATCGCGCGCAAGGCGGACAACCCGTCGATCACGCGCGACGTGTCGGGCGAAGGCGTCCAGCAGGCGCTTCTGAAGATCCTCGAGGGGACGGTCGCGTCGGTGCCGCCGCAGGGCGGACGCAAGCATCCGCACCAGGAGTTCCTCTCGATCGACACGACGAACATCCTCTTCATCTGCGGCGGGGCGTTCGCCGGGCTCGACAAGATCATCTCCAAGCGGATCGGCAAGAACGCGATCGGGTTCGGCGCGGACATCCGCTCGAAGCATTCGATCGAGTCGT
>JAWVDL010000036.1:0-4206 GCA_033857355.1 Gaiellaceae bacterium
CTGCGAGCGTGATCAGTCCGGCCTCTTCCGCCGGGGTCAGGTCGTCCACGGTGAGCCCCATAGCCGATGCGGCTTGCGCGAGGACGGAGACGTCACCCGTGTCGCTCGCGGATACGAGCAGGAGGACCCGGCGCGTGGGCTCCGGAAGGCGGTCGAGGCGGCGGACGAAGGCCGCTGCGATGCTCGCCGAGAGCGGCACCGGGGCTTCGAGCGGGAGCTCGGCGAGTCGCGCCGCGTCAGGCGCGAGCTCGAGCAGCGCGAGCGGATTTCCACCGGTGGCGCGAAAGAGACGATCGACCGTGTCGGGGGCCTGGCCGAGCAGCTCCGCTGCCTCCCCGCGGTCGAGCCCGGCGATCCGGAGAACCCGCAGGTCGGCCCCGTCGAGAAGCGACGGCTCGCCCTCGCGGACCGCCAACACCACCCCGATCGGGTCGGCGACAAGACGCCTTGCGGCGAACAGCAACGCCTCCGCGCTCGAGGCGTCCAGCAGATGGGCATCGTCCACGACCAGGAGCAGCGGCGCCTCCTCTGCGTATGCCGACAGCAGGCTCAGCGTTGCTGCGCCGATCGCGAAGCGGTCCTGCACTGTTGCCGGCTCGAGCGCGAGCGCGCCGCCGAGCGCGTGGGCCTGGGGCTCGGGGATCCGCTCGAACGCGGCCAGGGCGGGCCTCAGCAGCTCCGCAAGGCCGGCGAACGGGACTTCCGCCTCGGACTCGACGCCGCGGGCGCGCAGCACGCGCATTCCCTCCGCGCGCTCGGTTGTGTACTCGAGCAGCGCTGTTTTGCCGATTCCGGGCTCGCCGACGAGCGCGAGCACGCCGCTTCGTCCGTCCCGCGCCTCGCCGAGCAGGCGGTCGAGCGCGAGCCGCTCCTCTTCGCGACCCAGCAGCATGCGCCGATTCTGGCGACTCGACCCCCCTGATGCGAGCCGAGCCGAGGCCGGCGAGAACTAGGTGCCCCTACGGACGCGATGCGCTGGGGTGCGCGCCTACGGTCGCCGAAATCGACCTGGAGGATGACATGGCCACACTCGAAGAGCCCGTCGCAATCGACGGAGAGAAGCTCGAGCAGTTCGTCTTTCGCGCCGTCGACGAAGTCGGCGCGACGCTCAACACCGCACTCGTCGTCATGGGCGACAAGCTCGGCCTCTATCGCGCCCTCGCCGGAGCCGGTGGGCTGACCCCCGTGGAGCTCGCGCGGCGCACGGGCGTCGCCGAGCGGTACGTCCGCGAGTGGCTGAACGCACAGGCCGCCGGCGGGTACGTTGAGTACGACCCGGCATCCGGCACGTACACGCTGCCGCCGGAGCAGACGATGGCGCTCACCGACGAGGAGAGCCCCGCGTACCTCCCGGGCTTCTTCCAGATCGCGCTCGGCAGCGTGCTCGACTCGCCTCGGATCACCGAGGCGGCCCGCAGCGGTGAGGGCGTCGGATGGCACGAGCACGGCCACGATGTGTTCGACGGCTGCGAGCGCTTCTTCAGGCCGGGCTACAACGCCAACCTGCTCCCGGCCTGGCTCCCGGCGCTCGACGGCGTCGTCGAGAAGCTGGAGGCCGGCGCAAAGGTTGCCGACATCGGCTGCGGTCACGGCTCGTCGACGATCCTGATGGCGCAGGCGTTCCCGAACTCGACCTTCGTCGGCTCGGACTACCACGAGGGCTCGATCGAGACGGCCCGCGAGCGGGCGAAGGAAGCCGGTGTCGACGACCGCGTCAGCTTCCAGCATGCCCCTGCGGCGTCGTATCCCGGCAAGGGCTACGACCTCGTCACGATGTTCGACTGCCTGCACGACATGGGCGACCCCGTCGGCGCGGCTCGGCACGTGCGCGAGACGCTCGCCGACGACGGGACGTGGATGATCGTCGAGCCGATGGCGGGCGACCGTGTCGAGGACAACCTCAACCCGGTCGGTCGCGCGTACTACGGCTTCTCGACCTTCCTCTGCACTCCCGCGTCGCTGTCGCAGGAGGTCGGGCTCGCGCTCGGCGCGCAGGCCGGCGAGGCGAGGATCGGCGACGTCGTGTCCGCAGGCGGGTTCACGCGGTTCCGGCGCGCGTCGGAGACGCCCTTCAACCTGGTGTTCGAAGCCAGGCCGTGAGTACTACGATCGACCAGGTGGGCCGGAGCGACACCGAGACCCCGGCACGTGAGCCCGACGAGACGGGCGTCGTCGAACGCGACGGCGTGCGCTCACACTGGGAGCGCTACGGCGACGGTGAGCAGACGATCCTGCTCCTGCCCTCCTGGTCGATCCTCCATTCGCGGCTGTGGAAGGGGCAGATTCCCTACCTGTCGCGGCATTTCCGCGTCCTCACCTTCGACGGGCGCGGGAACGGCTTCTCGGACCGTCCCGCCGAGGTCGAGGCCTACGAGCTGGTGGAGTTCGCCGAGGATGCCGTCGCCGTTCTCGACGCCGCCGGCGTCGCCTCGGCCACGCTCGCCGGCCTCTCGATGGGGGCGCCTATGGCCTTGCACCTCGCCTCGCGGCATCCCGAGCGGGTCGATGCGATAGCGCTCCTCGGTCCCTCCGTGCCCTTCCTGTCGCCGCCGCCCGCCGAGCGGCCGATGCACCCCTTCGACGAGGAGCTCGACACCGACGAAGGCTGGGCGAAGTACAACCGGCACTACTGGCTCCGCGACTACCGCGGCTTTCTCGAGTTTTTCTTCTCGCAGATCTTCTCGGAGCCGCACTCGACGAAGCAGATCGAGGACGCCGTGGCCTGGGGCCTCGACACGACCGCAGAGACGCTGGTGCAGACCCAGCTGGCCTCGTGGGGGATGCCCGATCTCGAAACGGTCGAGGCGCTGTGCCGCAGCGTGACCTGCCCGCTGATCGTCCTCCACGGGACCGAGGACCGGATCTCGCCCTTCGCACGCGGCGAGCGGCTTGCCGAGCTCGGCGGAGGCGAATTCTTCCGCTTCGACGGCTCTGGGCACGCCGTCCAGGCCCGCGACCCGGTGCAGGTCAACTTGCTCCTTCGCGAGCTCGTAGAGCGCACTGCCGGCAAGCCTCCCCCCGCGCGCACGTGGACACGCGGGCTCGTGCGGCCGAAGCGCGCGATCTTCATCTCGTCGCCGATCGGCTTGGGCCATGCGTGGCGCGACGTGCGGATCGCCGACGAGCTCCGCCGCCAGGTGCCCGGACTCGAGATCGACTGGCTGGCGCAGCATCCGGTGACGACCGTGCTCGAGGCTCGTGGCGAGACGATCCACCCCGCCAGCGCCGAGCTTGCGGGCGAGTCGGCGCACATCGACCGCGAGGCCGGCGAGCACGACCTGCACGCCTTCCAGGCGATCCGGCGGATGGACGAGATCCTCTGCGCCAACTTCATGCTCTTCCACGACGTCGTGCGCGAGCAGCAGTACGACCTCTGGATCGGGGACGAGGCCTGGGAGCTCGACCACTTCCTGCACGAGAACCCCGAGCTCAAGAGCGCGCCCTACGCGTGGCTGACGGACTTCGTCGGCTTCCTGCCGATGCCCGCGGGCGGCGAGCACGAGGCGTTCCTGACCGCCGACTACAACGCGGAGATGATCGAGCACGTCGAGCGCTACCCGGGCATACGCGACCGGGCGATCTTCGTCGGCGACGCCGGCGACATCGTGCCGGACACGTTCGGCCCGGGGCTGCCGGGAATTCGCGACTGGACGGAGCGCCACTACGACTTCGCCGGCTACGTGCCCGGTTTCGACCCGGCGACGGTCGCTGACCGAGCAGCACTCCGAGCGGAGCTCGGCTACGGCGACGAACCCGTCTGCGTCATCTCGGTGGGAGGGTCCGGGGTCGGCGCTCCGCTGCTGCGCCGTGTGATCGAAGCGCTGCCGGCCGCACGCGAGCGCATCCCCGGCCTGCGCGCGGTCGCCGTCACCGGGCCACGGATCGATCCGGCGAGCCTGCCGCCCGTCGAAGGGCTGGAGGTACGCGGCTACGTCCACGAGCTCTACCGGCATCTCGCGGCCTGCGACGTCGCGGTCGTGCAGGGCGGGCTGACGACGACGATGGAGCTCGTCACCGCACAGCGGCCGTTCGTCTCCCTGCCGCTCGCCAGCCACTTCGAGCAGCGCTTCCACGTGCGCCACCGGCTCGACCGGTACGGCGCGCGAGCCTGGCTCGACTACGAGGATGCGGATCCGGAGACGCTCGCCGACGCGATTGCAGGGGCGGCCGGAACACAGCCCTCCTATCTTCCGGTCGATCCGAGCG
>JAWVDL010000037.1:0-4442 GCA_033857355.1 Gaiellaceae bacterium
CAAGCGCGCGAAGACTAGCCGCTACGCTGTGCGACCTCGGAGGGGTGGCAGAGCGGTCGAATGCGGCGGTCTCGAAAACCGTTACGGGCCGTTAGGTCCGTCGAGGGTTCAAATCCCTCCCCCTCCGCTTACTGCGCCGCAAGGCGTCGGGGTCGACGCTAGGGCGTCTCCGCGCGCGCCCGCTCGACGATCCGGTCCGCGCGTGCCCAGAAGGCCGCTTTCGCCGCCGGCGAGACCTCGAGCGGCGCGAGGTGCGTGGCGACGAAGCCGCCGTGCGAGCGGATCACTCGTACGGAGATGCGGTCGGGTGGGAAGTCCGCCGCCTGGAGCCGTACGAGTAGCTGGTGCCCTCCGGCCCCGTCGACGACCGAGTCGTGGTCGCCGAGCAGGATGGTGAACCGCGCGCGACGGTCGACGCTGCGGAGGTCGAATAGCGGGTCGGCGGGGTCTTGCCCCGCCGGGAACACCGTGAGCACTTCGGCGGGCGGCGGCCCGGCGAGCCGGGCTACTGCCGCGTAGTCGGCGACGAGCTCGCCACCGCGGGAGTAGCCGATCGCGACGAGCGGGAGCTTCGGAGATCCGAGGTCGCGAAAGGCGAGCCGCACGCCGACGAGAAGATGGCGGACTGCGAGACGGCTGCCGAGGTTGCGCTCGTAGCGCGGGTAGATGACGGCGTTCCCCTGGCGGGCAAGGTGCTCCAGCCACGGGCGGTGGTTCACGGGCGTCGTCTCTCCGAGGCCGAGCCCGTGGACAAAGACGACGAGGCTCCGCGGCGGGGCGGCCGGACGGAAGACCCACACCTCGTCCGCTCCGTGCCCAAGGCGCTCCTCCACGATCCGGCCGGCGGTGGCGGCGTGCCGCGAGGACCCGCAGCCGGCGGCCGACAGGAGCACGAAGGCGGCGAGGAGGAGGAACCAGCGGGGGATGCTCGATCAGACGCGCCTCGGGCCGGGAAGTTGCCGAACCGCCTAGCGCCCGGCTCGTGGCTGCGTCAGCTGATCGAGACCGCGACGATGAAGTTGAAGAAGTGCTCGCCGCTTGCGAATCGAACGTCGAACGCCGCCGATCCGTCGGCGGCGATCGGACCGAGCGGAATTGCCTGGAAAACCCCGTCCGCGGGGGTGAAAAGGGGGCCGAACGGGGTGACCACGGGGATCGCGAACTTCCCGGCGTTCCCGCTGAACGTGCCCGCCGGGAAGTGCACGACGTATTCGAAGCTGCTGGCGCTATGCGTGACCGTGAACCCGGTCTGTTGCGGCTCGCCTGCGCTGTTGACCGAGCCGCTGAAGACGCGGTTCGCCGGGCCTGGATCGCCCTTCGCTCCGGTGGGCCCCTTGGGGCCGGTCGGGCCGCGGGGGCCGCTTGCGCCACCGCCCGGACCAGTCGGGCCTCGCATGCCCGGCGCACCGGTCGGGCCGCGGGCTCCCGTCGCACCGTTTATGCCGTTCGTGCCCGTTGCGCCCTTGGCGCCGGTTGGACCCTGAGTGCCCGTGGGGCCACGCGCGCCGGTCGGCCCGCGGGCTCCCGGGGCACCGGTTGGGCCCTTGGCACCCGTCGCGCCACGCGCGCCGGTTGGACCGCGCGCGCCCGTCGGCCCGCGGCTACCGGTTGCGCCCTTGGCGCCGCTGGCGCCCTTGGCTCCCGTCGATCCCTTCGCGCCTGTCGGGCCACGCGCTCCGGTCGCGCCCGACTTGTTCCAGTCGACGGCCGTCTCGTTGTTCTTGCACGTGTCGTTCGGCCCGACGATCTTGATCTCGCCGGAGCTGTTGTTGACGCACGAGTGGATCTTGTTCGGATCCCCTCCGTGCGCCCACGCCGCCGCCACCGGCACGCCGAAGCCCAGTGCGGCAAAGCAAGCCGCCCGTCCAAGAATCCTTCCGAACCTAGTCGTTCGGCTCATCCTCCCCTGGAGTCTCGAGCCGTGCTCGGCTCGATTCACACGAACTTAACTCAGCGTTCCGCGGACTTCAAGGCTCGCGCAGTGCACTGGAATCCCCCTTCTGCGGCATGCCGCCAGGGGCCTGGGGACCAGGATGAGAGGTGCCGGCTCCCCCCTCAATCCGGCGTGCGGCGCCCGCCTTTACGGCGGGCTTCGCGTTTCTAGGGGCCTAAGTACCGAGTCTCGATCGCGGTTTCCGAGCCCGGGTCGACGCGGTATGCGACGCTGCCCTCGCGCGCCGAGACCACTTCCGCGAGCTCCGTGCCGACGTAGTGCAGCCCGACGAGGTCGTCCGCGGCGATCCCGGGTGGAAAGCCCTCCGCGACGAGCTGCTGGTAGACGGGCCGACGCCGCTCCTCGCCGTCGTAGTGCGGGCACGCGCTGCCCGGGAGGAAGCCGAGTCCGTCGCGCAGCCCCTCGAGCTGCGGGCCGAACGAGTCGGTCACGCCGGCCTCGAACCAGCAGATCAGTCCGGCGCTGACACCGCAGAGCACGACGTCCGCCTCCCAGGCCTCGCGCAGGATGCGGTCGAATCCGTGCACGCGCCAGATGGCGAGCATGTTCGCCGTGTTGCCGCCTCCGACGTAGATCACGTCCTGCTGGAGGGTGAATCCGCGCAGATCCTCCGGGGGCCAGGGGAAGAAGCTCAGGTGCGACACGTCCGCGCGGTCGCGCAGCTTCTCGTAGAAGTCGAGAATCACGTGGGCCGGCTCCGCGCTCGCCGTCGGGACGACCAGCACGCGCGGGCGCTTCTTCCCTGTCAGCCCGAACACGAGCTCGGCGAGCGGGCGTGCCTCGTCCGCCGAAAACGAGCCGCCGCCGAGCGCAACGATGTTAATCGTGGACCCGCGCGATCAGCTCGAGCCGGCGCAGGAGCTTCACGGCCGAGCCCCCGAGCCGAACGTCGAAGCCCGCGTCCTTCGGGAACAGCACCTTGTCGCCCGGCTCGACGCCGCCGGGATCCGATCCCACCGCGGTCACGATTCCCGTCCGGCAGCCCGCCTCGTCGCTCGCGGGGATGATCAGGCCTGCGCGCGTCTCGGTCTCCTCGTCGCTGGGCTCGACCACGATGAAATCGTCGAGCGGCTCGAGCGACAGATCGATTCGACGCGGATCCTCAAGCACGTCCCGGAAACGATACTGCCGTCGTGCGCCTGGGCGGACACGAAGTCACGGTCTCGAACCCGCAGAAGCCCTTCTTCCCGGAACGAGGGCTGACGAAGGGCGATCTGGTCGACTACTACGTCGGGCTCGCCGACTCCGTGCTCCCGCACCTGCGCCGCCGTCCATTTCACATGAAGCGGTTCACGGACGGCGTCGCGGGTGAGTTCTTCCACCAGAAACGGGTCCCCAAGGGTCACCCCGCCTATGTGGACGAGGTTCACGTCGAGTTCCCGAGCGGGCACTCGACCGACTTCGCGATCGTCGACAACGCGGCCGCGCTCGCCTGGGTCGTGAACCTCGGTTGCATCGAGCTGCACACCTGGCACTCGCGCGTCTCGGACATCGAGCGGCCGGACTACCTGCTGATCGACCTCGACCCGACCACGGACGGGCAGTGGCCGTTCGTGCGCGAGATCGCCCTCGTCGTGCGGGAGGTGATGGACGAGCTCGGGCTCGCCTCGTTCCCGAAGACGTCAGGCGCGACCGGACTGCACATCCTCGCGCCGATCAAGCCGGAGCTCGTCTTCCCCGAGGTGCGCCGCTTCGCGAAGGCGCTCGCGCAGGAGGTGGAGCGGCGCGTCGGCGACCAGGCCGTCGCAACGACCACGTGGCGCGTCGCCGATCGCGTCGGCGTCTTCGTCGACTTCGGCCAGAACGCCCGCGACCGGACGATCGCGAGCGCGTACTCGATCCGCCCGACGCCCGATGCGCGCGCGTCCGCGCCTCTCGCGTGGGACGAGGTCGCGACCGTCGAGCCCGAGGCGTTCACGCTCGAGACCCTGCCGGCGCGCGTCGCCGAGATCGGCGACCCGATGCGCGGGATGTGGCGGCGCAAGCGCAGCCTTGCGCCGCTCTTCGAGCGCCTGGCGCTGGATCCGCCCGTTTCGGACCCGGGCTGATACCGCCTCTACACTGAGAGTGTGCTGGAGAAGGCGCAGCTGCGGATGCTTCCGCTCGCAAACCGCGCAAACGATCTCGGCCCTGCCGCCACGGTTTGCTGCAACGCCTGCCGCACCTGCGTGACCACGAACATCGTCGGGCTCGGAATGGCCGCTGTCGGCGGCCTCGCTGTCGGCGCTCGTCGCCTCGCCCGTCGCCTAAAGGGCTAGCAGGCTCTCGAAGGTCGGGTCGCCCTTGCGCTTCGGCGGCCGCACCTCGCGCCACGTGCACTGCTGCGGATCCTTGTCCAGACGGAAGCGCAACAGCTTCGCGCCGTGCCGAAAGCGGTTGCCCTGCACCTTGTCGAACGCCACCTCGACGACCAGCTCGGGACGCACGGCCGCTTCCTCCAACCCGCCCGATCCCCAGCGGTTCGGCTCCGAGAAGCCGCGCTCGTCGG
>JAWVDL010000038.1:0-4166 GCA_033857355.1 Gaiellaceae bacterium
GCCCGCAGCACCTGCTCCAGCGCCTCCACGCGCTCCTGCATCCGCGCGGCGTCCTCGTAGCGCTGCTGACCGGCGAGCTTGTGCACCAGTGCACCGAGCCGGGGCAATGCGGCGGCCGGATTCTCGAGCTCGTCGGGACGGAGGGCACGGGCGGCGAGGCGGGCGAGGCGGCGACTGCGCAGCGGCCCGAGCGGCGACGGCTTCGAGGAGCAGACGATCTCCTGCCCACGCGCGCGGAGGTAGACGTAGCGATCCGGGCGTGCGCTGCGCGCGTTTGCGGGCGGACGCAGCTCGCGAAGCAGGCGCAGCTCCTCGAGAGCCGCCTCCACCTCGGACCCACACGGCCGCCACTCGATCCGCTCCAGCGCGCCCAGGGCGGCCTCGACCGCGGGTCGCTGCCGGTCGGAGGTGAAGTACGAGCGCAACCGTGCACGGAGGTCGCGCGCACGTCCGACGTAGAGCACGGTCTCGTTGCGATCGCGGAAGAGGTAGACACCCGGCCGCTGCGGCGCGCCGAACGCGAGCGAGCGCTTCCCGTACACGCGGCGTGGCCGCGTGGCCGCCAGCTCGGCGAGGTCGGCGACGGTCTCGGCGCCCCGCTCCTGGGCCAGCCCGAGTAGGCCGACGAGGATCTCCGCAGTGGCCTGCGCATCGGGCAGAGCCCTGTGGCAGGGCCGCACGTCGGTCCCGAAGAAGTACGCAAGGGCACCGAGGTTGGCGCGCGCGATGCGGCCCGCGAGCAACTTCCGTGCAAGACCTACGGTGTCGACCACCGGCGAGGCGATCCGGCTGCCCGTCAGCCGCTGCGTCTCGCGGTCGAGGAAGCCGAGGTCGAACCGCGCATTGTGCGCGACCAGAACGGCGTCGCCGGCAAACGCCAGGAAGCGCCGCATCGCGACCTCGACCGGAGGAGCGCGGCGCAGCTCTGCGTCCTCGAGGCCGGTGAGCGCGGAGATCACAGCGCCGAGCGGCTCGCGGGGATTGACAAGGGTCTGGAACTCCTCTTCGAGCTCGAACCCGCGAACACGCACGGCACCGATCTCGCAGATGCGCGAGGAGCCGGGCCGCAGCCCTGTCGTCTCCAGGTCGACGACGACGTAGGTGGCCGACTCGAGCGCAAGATCGGCCCCGAGCGGCGCTGCCAGCGCGACCGCGTCCCCCCGCCAGGCGAGGCGGGCGTCGTCGCGCACGGTCTCGTCGAGGAGGCTCCGTGCGAGCGCGGTCGGCGTGCGGGCGAGCGCGAAGACCCGCCGAGCGGCCTCGTCGGCCGCTACGGGACCGCGCCGTTCCTCGACGAGCTCGACCAGCCGGTCGGCGGCATCCAACCGCAGCTGCATGGGCTCGGACGCTACACGAACATATGTTCGTGTTCAAGGACAAAGAAAAGCCGGGCCTTTCGACCCGGCTCTTCTTGGGGTGCTACCTACGGTGCGAGTGGCACCGACGGAGGCAGCTCGGTTGCCGGAACCGCGAGCTCCGGATCAGCGAGCAGTGCCAGCTGGTCGGCGGCGTCGAGCGGGACTGCGCCCACCGTCGTGTCGCCTTCAGCCGCGTCCTCGTGGGACATGTCAGCCCACGATGCAGACGCGATGGCCGCGTCGGCCCAGGAAGCCGCCGCGAGCGAGCCGTCGGCCCACGAGGCATCCGCCCACGAGGCGTCGGCCCATGAGGCCGCCGACCACGAAGCGTCCGCCCACGAGGCATCCGACCAGGACGCGTCGGCCCACGAAGCATTGGCCTTCACGTAGTCGGACCAGCTTGCCGCGTCGAACGTCATGCCGCTTCCGTTCGAAGCGCTGACGACGAACCTGTTCAGCGCCGCGTTCGGATTCGGCGGCGTGAGGTTCCGCCACGCCGCCTTCGCGGCGTTCAGCTCACCGACGCCGAGCGACAGTGGGATCGCCCCGGGAACCGGCTTCGCCGTCACCATCAGCGCGCCCTTGATCTGGTCCGGCGTCCACGAGGAATGCCGTGACAGGATCTGAGCGACCGCGCCGGCCACGGCCGGAGCCGCGAACGACGTGCCCGAGAGCTGCATGTACCCGGGCGCGACCACGTGATCGGGCCGCTCTGACGTCAGCGTTGCCGCCGTCGGGACGGGACCCACCATGTACCGGCCAGGTGCACCGATCTCCGGCTTTGCGAAGCCGTCGTACGTGTAGCCGTACGCCGACCACGGAGCCGCTGCGTCGTCGAACGGCTTGATGCTGCCGCCGAGGTCCGCCGCGCCGACCGTGATCACGAAGGGATCGTTGCCGGGGGCGTACCTGACGCCACTCGGCCCGTTTGCCGTGCCGTAGTTGCCCGCGGCCACCACGACGGTGACGCCGGCGAACCACAGCTTCTCGACCGCCTTGTCGAGCGGGTCATTGGTGAACCGGCTCGGCATCGCCGAGTGGAGCGAGAAGTTCGCCACCCGGATGTTGTAGGCGCCCTTGTTGTCGTAGATCCACTGCGCAGCCCGGATGACGTCGCTCGTCATCGCCACGCCGTTGTCGTCCATCACGCGGATCGGCAGGATCTTCGCCGCCGGAGCAGCGCCCGTATAGCCCGCTGCGTCGCCCGCCGCGATACCCGCGACGAACGTGCCGTGGCCGCGACCGTCACCGGTCGCATTGGGCGTCAGCGTGCTCAGGTTGACCTGCGGGTACGCCCGGCCCGTGAAATCGGCCCGGGTCGCATCGAGGCCCGAGTCGACGATTGCGATCGTCGGCGCGGCCGTCGTGCCGTTCCAGAGCGCAGCGTTGCCCGATTCGTAAGGCCACATCTGCGTCGAGTAATGGACGCTTCCGCTCACCTTGACCGGAGAGTCCGGGGTGATCGTCAGGCCCGGCACGCCAGCCAGGTAGTTGACGACACCGGCCGGGACCTCGACCGAGACTGCGCCGACGAGGCGGAGATCCTTCTTCAGCTTGCCAAGGCCCTTGAGCGCCCTGTCAGCCTGCTGGGATCCGCCGTCGCTCTGGATGATGATGCGGATGTTCTGTGTTGGATTGTCTTGCGCCTTCTTGAGTAGTCCGGGGGACACGTACTTCGCGAGCTGAGGCGCGTCCTTCCGGTCCTTCCCAGAGGCTGCCAGAGGAAGCGCAAGCGCTACGACCGCGAGCAGGGCACCGGCGACACGACGGCCACCTTTCCCCCACAGCGCGCTCGACCGGAGCTCGCCCTTCCGGCTACCCGCACCCCAGAGCGCGCTTGCGCGCACGTCCGAAGGCGAGGCATTGGGACTTGACCGCATTCCTCTCCAATCTTCCGCGCACCGCGCGGAGCCGCTTTCTCCCTTAACAGGCGCCGTACTCCGCGCCCGCATCGAACTCTCAGGCCAAGCGGGTGACAGCACGTCCCCCGGAAGGGTCAGGGCCGGAAGTTCACTCTTTTGGGGGAGAAAGCGCCCAACCGAACGAAATCTGGCGATTTCGTTCGGGAATGGGCCCGCCTGGATTCGAACCAGGGACCGACGGATTATGAGTCCGCTGCTCTGACCAGCTGAGCTACGGGCCCGCGGGTCGAGGGTAACGGTTCTTCAGTTTTTGTTCACACGCGGTGGGCAGAATGCCGGGGTGAAGGTCTTCCAGCGCGAGCGGACGCTCAGGACGAGCGGAGGCCTCCAGGTTCGCGACATCACCGACGACGTGCAGGAGGCCGTTCGCGAGAGCGGAATCGTCGACGGCATCGCCTGCGTGTACTCGCCGCACACCACGTGCTGCGTGCGGGTGAACGAGTTCGAGCAGGGCTTCCTCGAGGACTTCGCCGAGCTGCTGAAGCGGCTCGTGCCGAGCGAGCGCTACTACGCACACGACGACTGGGGAAAGCGCACCGAGAACATCTGCGAGGAGGACATGGAAAGCGGGAACGGCCACTCGCATTGCATGGCGATGCTCCTGGGAACGGCCGGCGAGTCCGTGCCTGTGCGCGACGGCGAGCTGCAGCTCGGTACTTGGCAGCGCGTGCTCTTCCTCGAGCTCGACCGCGAGCGCGACCGGCGCTGGATCGTCCAGGTCGTCGGGACCTAGCCCGACCCGCTCTACGCCCGATCTCAAGGACTTCGGTTCGCCGGCCGATGAGTGACGCGAAATGGCGGCCTACGGTGCGGAGTACGACCCGAGCATCATCGAGCTTTCCGCTGCGCGCCTGTACTCGAAGGCGGATGCGGTGGTCATGGGCTC
>JAWVDL010000039.1:0-9442 GCA_033857355.1 Gaiellaceae bacterium
GAGATCGGCGTGTTCCGCACGCGCTCGGGTCCGAACTCGTCGAGAAGCCCCTGGGTGACGCCCATCGACCCGCCCATCTCGGCGATGTCCTCGCCCATGATGAAGACGTCGTCGTCGCCGCGCATCGCGGTTGCGAGCGCGTCCCGGACGGCCTCTCTGTAGGTCAGCTCGGCCATTCAGGCGTAGACGTTCTTCAACGCGTCCTCGGGCTTCGGGTCGGTGCCGTTCTTCGCGAACTCGACCGACGCTTCGACGAGCTCCGTTACCTCGCGATCGATCTCGTCCACGTCCCCGTCGGACAGGCCGAGGCGCGTGCGCAGCTTCGTGATCGGATCCTGCGTCTCGCGCAGCTGCTTCAACTCGTCCTTCGGCCGGTAGACCTGCGGATCCCCGATGTAGTGGCCCGTCAGCCGGTACGTCTCTACGTCGAGGAAGACCGGCCCGTTGCCGTCGCGCGCGTGGTCGAGCGACTCGTGGGCGGCCGCGTAGACCGCCTCGACGTCCTGCCCGTCCACCTTGATTGCGCGCATCCCGAAAGCCACAGCTCGCTTGGACATGTCCTCGATGGGCATGTGCTGCCGCGCCGGCGTCGACTCCGCCCAGTGATTGTTCTCACAGACGAACACGGCCGGAACGCCCCAGAGCTGCGCCAGGTTCAGCGACTCGTGAAACGTCCCGATGTTCGTGGCACCGTCTCCGAAGAAGGCGACGGCCACGCGCGGCTCGCGGCGCAGCTTGAACGACAGGGCCGCCCCGGTGATCGCCGGCAGCCCGCCGCCGACAACGGCGTTGGCGCCTAGATTCCCGCGCTCGACGTCGTAGAGGTGCATCGAGCCGCCGTAGCCGTGAGAGCAGCCCTCGACCTTCCCGTAGAGCTCGGCCATCAGCTCGTTCGGATGCGTCCCCTTCGCGAGCGTGTGCCCGTGCGCACGGTGGGTCGAGGCGATGACGTCGCCCTCTTCCAGGGCGCGGCAGACTCCGACCGCGACAGCCTCCTGGCCGATCGCGACGTGCAGGAACCCGGGCAGCTCGCCGGCGCGAAAGCGCTCCTCGACCTTCTCCTCGAAGCGCCGGATGAGGAGCATCTCCTGGAAGAACTCACGGAGCTCCGCGTTGCCCAGCGTGCCTTTGCGTTCGACTTTCGCCATGGCCCAAAGTCTATGCTCCGCCCCGTGCCGCTCGTCGATCAGTTCCGCCGCATCGAAGGCGACCTTCTGGAGGACTGGAGCGACGCGCGCCTGCAGCTGACCGTGGCCGACCCGGCCAAGGCTGCGCGGGCGACGGCGCTGCTCGGCGCGACAGGTGCGGGCCGGTCGGGGAACACCATCCGCTTCCACTCGGCAAGACGTGGCGCCGGGATCGGACCCGAGGGCGTGCGCCGTCTGCTGCGGAAGCTCGACGAGGAGGGAATCCGAGGCGAGCTCGAGCTGCTCGCGGCCGGCAAGCCCGCGGTGGTGCCGCCGACACACCGGCGTACCTTCGTCGAGTCCTGGGATGGGGCGCTCGGCGCGCTGCCCTCGGATTGGAGCGAGCTCTTTTGCGAGCTCGGGCTCAACTCGACGGACTACCTGGAGCGAGCGGCGCTGCTGACCGCGCCCCTCAACCCGTCGCGCTTCGACGACACGCCCGGATTCCGCTTCCGCGTGGCGAGCCACGCCGGCTACGGCGCCTCGCCCGACATGGTCCGGCGCTGCCTCCAGCGGCTCGACGAGAACGGAATCCGGGGCGAGATCGGCGTCCTGCGCGTCCTCTCGGCGAGCAACCACGTCGCGACCCAGGGTCCTGTCTGGTACGTCGGCGGGAGGGCGGTTTGAGCCCCGATCCGGTCTCCTGGCTGCTCATCGAGCATGGGTGGAACGTGATCGGCCCCGATGGCGAAGAGCTCGGATCGGTGGCCGAGGTGGTCGGGGACACCGGCAAGGACATCTTCAATGGGCTTTCGGTCTCCGCCGGGTTGCTGCGCCGCCCGCGCTACGTCCCATCCGAGCAGGTCGTGCAGATCCTCGAAGGTCGCGTCGAGCTCGCTCTGGGCCAAGACGCGTTCGACCGTCTCGACGACTACGACGAGCCGGCGAAGAGCGAGGAAGTGCGCGCCGACACGACCGACCTCTAGCAGTACTAGCCGAGCGCCTCCGCAAGCTCTCGCGCCAGCCCCGCGGCGTCGCGCGCGTCTCTCGCAATCACCAAGCAGGTGTCGTCGCCGGCAAGCGTTCCGATGACTCGCGGATGCTCGAGCCGGTCGAGTGCGCGCGCGATCGCCGGCGCCGACCCGAGCTCGGAGTGGATCACGACGATGTTCTGGGCCGCGGTCGCCTGACGCCCGAACTGACGAAGGATGCTGTCGAGCGCGTCACGCGGGTTCACCTTCGGGCCGCCCTGCGGGAGCATGTAGCGCGGACGCCCGAGGGGATCGTGGGTCTTCTCCAGCCCGAGCTCGCGGATGTCTCGGGAGATCGTGGCCTGGGTGACCGCGCATCCGACCGACTCGAGCGCGGCCTTCAGCTCGAACTGCGTGCCGATGCGCTTGCGCGCCACGAGGCTGCCGATCAGACGCTGACGGTCGGGCTTCGAGTAGCTTCGCGTTCGTGCCTGCATCGACGCGAATAAGTATTCAAGGTTTCGACCGGCCGGAGGTAGGCAAACTACCGTCCATGTTGCGGAAATTGCTGTGGACCGGTTTGTACGCCGGCTTGAGCGCGGGGGCGACGATCGCCGCGCGCCGGGCGGCGTCGCAGATCTGGCGGATCGCCACCGGCGAGACTCCGCCGACCAAGAAATGACCGCTCTCGACCAGAAGGTCGACCAGTGGGCGGACGCCCTGCAGCGGCGAGCGGACAAGGCCGCGGCGAACGGCGGCAGCACCGAGAAGCTCGCCCAGCTGCTCGCCGACGACGCCGCGTTCCTCCGCAAGCTCAAGCCGAGCCTGATGAGGGCCCGGCTCAAGGGCCAGGCCCCGACGAACCAGAAGCCGGCCGAGGGAACGGTCGCGCCCTCCGGCCCGCAGCTCGGCGACCGTCCCGAGCCGACGGGGCTCGACAAGCCCGACAAGGGCGGCCCGAACCCGTACCTCGTCGTCGGCGCCGCCTTCGTCGTCGGCGTCTTCGTCGCCAAGTGGATCGACTGGAGGGGCCATGCGCACCCGCGCTGAGTCGGACTGGGAACCCGAAGTGGCGACGCCGAGCTCCGAGCCGAGCGCAAACGGCGGCGTCGGCCAGGCCGTCAAGGAGGTCACCGACCGGCTGAAGACGATCCTGACGCTCGAGATCGAGCTCGCGAAGCTCGAGGTCTCACGAACGATCGCCGCGTTCGCGATCGGGATCGCGATGCTGGTCGGCGCCGCGGTCTTCGGGCTCTACGCGCTCGGCTTCCTGCTCGCGGCGCTCGCAGCCGGGCTCGACACCTGGCTGCCGCACTGGCTCGCCGACCTCGCCGTCGGCCTCGGGCTGCTCTTCCTCGTCGTCGCCCCGCTCGCCCTGATCGGCAAGAAGAAGCTCGCGTCCCCGCCGGTTCCGAAGCGGGCGATCCACGAAGCGAAGCTGACCTCCGAGGCCTTGAAGACCGATGGCGCCTGAGAAGCGGACCCCCGATCAGATCCAGCGAGAGCTCGCCGCCGAGCGCGATGGGCTCTCTGCGGCGGTCGACAATCTCCGCGAGGAGGCGAACGTCGGGCGCAAGCTGAAGGCGAAGCTGCCGGTCGCCGCCGCGGGCGCGCTCGGCGCGGGCTTCTTCCTCGCCGGCGGCATCGGCGCGACCGTGCGCCTTCTGTTCCGTCGCGGCCGCGAATAGGTGACGAGCGCCGCCGAGGATCGCCCCGAGGTAGGCACCGCCCCCACGGGCCCCGAGCGGCTGAGCCTCTCGGACTGGATTCAGGTCTTCAAGCGCGCCTTCAAGGAGTTCATGGCGGACGGCTGCATGGATCTGGCCAAGCAGATCGCGTTCAGCTCCACGCTTGCCTTCTTCCCGGCGATCGCGTTCCTCCTCGGCATCCTCGGGCTGTTCAACCTGTTCGACGACGTGAAGAAGTTCCTCGACCCGATCGCCCCGGCCGGCGTCGTCAAGTTCGTCACCGGCCTGCAGAAGGACTCGAAGAGCGACACGGGCGCGACGATCGCGCTCATCGTCGGCTTCTTCGGTGCGACCTGGGCTGCGAGCGGTGCGATGGGGACGGTCGTGAACGCCGTGAACCGCGCCTACGAGCGGATCGAGTCGCGGCCGTTCTGGAAGGTGCGGCTGATCTCGATCGTCCTCGTGATCCTCTCCGGGCTCGTCACCGCCGCGATGTTCCTGCTCATCGTGTTCGGGGGCCCGCTCGGGAACGCGATCGCCAAGAAGGCGCATGCCGGCGGCGCGTTCGACCTGCTCTGGGCGATCCTGCGCTGGCCGATCGCGTTCGTCGCCGTCCTGCTCTTCTTCTCCCTGATCTACTACCTCGCGCCGGACGTCCCGCACCGCAACTGGAAATGGGTGACGCCGGGCTCCTTCGTCGGCGGCGTGCTCTGGCTCGCGCTGTCGGGTCTCTTCGCCGTCTACGCCACCCTCTCGGGCTCGTACACGAAGACGTACGGGTCGCTCGCAGCCGGAATCATCCTGCTGCTCTGGCTCAACTACACCGCTTGGGCGATTCTGTTGGGAGCCGAGCTGAACTCAGAGCTCGACCGTCAGGCGGATATCCGCGCGGCGGGCGGAGAGCACGCGGGTCTCGTCAAGCCGGCCCGCAGGACCGCTTAGCTCACTCCGATCGAGCCGTGGACCCGCTTCTTGCTCGGGTCGGACTGGAAGCGGTACGTGCCCTTCTTGAGCGTGATCGACCATGTGGTGCGCCCGGTGAAGCGGACTCCGGTCGACTTGTTGACGCCCGGGCCGATGAGATGGAAGTTCTGCGCCTTCGAGAGGTCGCGCACCGCGACGCTGTACTTCCCGGCCTTCAGCGCCTTCGCCGAAGCGCCCGAGGACTTCTTGAGCGAGATCGAGGCGCCCGGCCCGACGGTTCCCGCGAGCTTGCCCGACACGGACGGGGGCTTCTTCGTCGTGGTGGTGGGCGGCGGCGCGTTCCCGACGCTGAACGCACCGTGCATCAGCGTCGAGTGCGGATCGCAGCGGAAGATGTAGTTGCCGTCCGTGAACGTGACCGTCCAGGTGACCGTCCCGATGAACTCGACGGCGGTGCTCTCCTCGACGCCCGGCCCCGAGAGATGGAAGTCGTGCTCCGCAGCCTTGTCGTCGACCACGATCGTGTACGTCCCCGGGTCGAGATGAGTGACCGCGGCGCCCGAAGCGTCCACGAGGGAGATGTTGAACGCAGGCCCGACCGTGCCGTGGAGCGTGGCGCCCTGGGCATGGGCTCTCGCCCCCGAGAGGGCGAATCCGACGGTGGCGATGGCCGCAAGGACGACCAGGTTGCGCAGTTGGGCAGGCAAGAAAGCTCCTCGGTTCGGTAGACGGGCTTGGCGGTTCAAAAGTGTACGAAGGAGAGGTCTAAACGGATTTCCGCAAGGCGGAGGGGCGGCCGACGTGGGCCGCCCCTCGCGGATCCGGAGCTTCGTACCTCAGGTTGCGGTGTTCAGGCCGCGTGAGCGGCGGACCAACGCAATGCCGCCGATCAGGAGGCTCGCGCCGATCAGCACGGCGATCCACAGCGCGAAGCCGGTGAACGGCAGCGCGCCCTTCACCCTCGTCGCCACGATTCCCAGCACGCCGCCCCTCGGCTGACCGGAGCCGAGCGTCGCGCTGATGCCTGCGACGCCGCCGGCATTGCCCGCACCGGCTCCCGAGCCGGCCGTGGTGCCCGCAACGCCCGACGCGGACGAGCCGTTCGCGCCTCCGGTCGTTCCGGAGCCGTTACCCGACGACCCGAAGATCGTGCCGATCGAGGAGACGACGGCGCTGCTCTGCACCGTCGAGGACGTGCAGACCTGCCCCGTCGGAGCGGTCTCGGTCTTCGTGACGGTCCTCGTGTGCAGCGACTTGCCGTGCTTCAGCCGCCCGTAGGCGTTGCCGTGCTGCACCTTCGTGCTCGTGCTCGTCGTCGTGACCGAGCCGCACACCGCCGACTGCGTTTGGGTTGCGCCCTGAGTGCTCGACTGTGCCGTGCGGCACTGCGCGGCGCTCGTGGCCGGGATGACGTCGCTGCCGTCGAGATGGCGAGCGTGCGCCTTCAGCGCGTGGACGTCGACGGTGATCAGGTGCCCGTTGTGGCAGATCGTGACCTTGTGCTTGCCACTGTTCCCGGGCTCGCTCAGATCGTCGATCGTGATGCTGGACTTCGTCTGCTTCGCGATCTGGAGCGCCGATTTCCCGTTCCCGTACCGCTTCGACCCGTCCGGCGCCGTGTGGCTGGACTTCGCGTCGGCCGCCGGGGACTGCGTTTGAGCCGTCGCGGTCTGCGCGGTCGACTTCTTCTGCTGGCCCGGCGCGGCGTCGGACTTGCCCGGCCCGGCCGGCGCGGGTTGCGCAGCCGGCGTGACGGCAGTCGTCGTCGTGGTCGCCGTGGCTTGATCCTTCTTCTCCTGGCCCGGCGCGTTGCCGGAGTTGCCGGGGGAGCTGCCTGGATTGTGGGGATTCTCCGCGAGCGCGGAGCCGGCTGTGGCGGTGAGCACAAACGCGAGCGCGAGTGCCAGCCAGACCCCTGTTAGTCGCTTCACCTTGACTCTCCTTAGCCGATTTGCGGGGTTCGCCCGGAGGCGGCGTTAAAACGACGCCGCGTTTTCATTGGTTACGGCCTGTGGTCCGGATCAGGCGCGCAGCACGGCGCCGAAGCGCTCGGCAACGGCTGCGACGGTCCGCTCGCGCAACGCCGCCGCATCCTCATTCGAGAGCGTCCGCTCGGGGGACTGGAACGCAACTCGCAGGAGGACGGACTTCTTGCCCGAGGGAATGCCCTCGCCGCGGTAGTCCTCGACGATCGCTGCTTTCCCGACCAGCGGGTCGACCGCGCGTACCGCCTCGGCGAGCGCGCCCGCGGGCACGCCTTCGTCGACGAGAAACGCCAGGTCCTGCAGCACCGGCGGGTACGTGATCACGTCGTCGTAGAGGAGGCGCTCGGGGACGAGAGCCAACAGCTCCGCGAGGTCGAGCTCGAAGCAGCCCCAGTCGCCCTCGAGCAGCGCCGGATCGAGCCGGGCGACCCAGCCCGACTGCACGCGCGCGGCCGCGGTCGTGCGGAGCCAGGGATGCTCGGCGGGCTCGAACCGCGGGTCGACGTGAAGCGTCCGAAAGATCGTCTCGACGGCGCCCTTGGCGCGCAGGTAGCCGCCCGACACGATGCCGCCCAACCGCCAGCGCTCCTCCGGAAGCTGCTCGCCGGTCGGCAGATAGACGTGCGCGACCTCGAACAGCGCCACGTCGTCGTTTCCCGCATCGACGTTGTGCCCTGCTGCCCCGACGAGGCCGTGCACGAGCGTGGTGCGCAGGACGCGCTGCAACGCCGACAGCGGCACGGGCAGCTCGAGGGCCTTCGGATCGGGATCCCAGTCTTGAAGCGAGTACGTGTACGCCTCGTGGAAGCCGCATCCGACGAGCACGTCCTCGACGAGCCGCCGGAGACGCTGGTCGCGCTTCAGCCACCCGAACACCTCGCGGCGCTGCGGCAGCGTGCGCGGCACCTCCTCGAGGGCGAAGCGGGCGACCTCCTCGACGACGTCGATCTCACGCAGGACGTCGCGCGCGCGCCATGAAGGCGTCGTGACCTTCCAGTCGTCGGCGACGTCGAACCCGAGCCCCTCCAGCGTGGTGCGCTGCCTCGTCTCCGGCAGCTCGACGCCGACGACCTCGCTTGCGCGCGGCGGACGGTACTCGATCACGGGCCGGACGAGCGACTCGCCGCGGACGTCGCCTTCGCCGGCCCAGCGCGCGCCGGTCAGCTCGAGTAGGAGGCCGGTCGCATACGCGGCGGCGAGCGGCGCGAGCTCCGGGTCGACGCCCTTCTCCCAGCGGGTCGAGCCCTCGGTCCGCATGTGCAGGCGCTCGGCGCTGCGCAGGATCCCGAGCGGCTCGAAGTTCGCGGCCTCGAGCAGCACGTTCGCCGTGTCCGGGCCGACCTCGGTCTCCTCGCCGCCCATGATCCCGGCGATCGCGATCGCGCGCTCGCCGTCGGCGATGACGAGGTCATCCGAGTCGAGCTTGCGGGGCTGGCCGTCGAGCGTTCGCAGCTCCTCGCCTCGCTCCGCGCGGCGGACGACGATCCGGCCCCCGGCGAGCTTGTCGTGGTCGAAGGCGTGGAGCGGGTTGCCGAGCGCGAGCATCGCGTAGTTCGTCACGTCGACGACATTCGAGATCGGGCGCATCCCGGCCGCCGAGAGCCGGGCCTTGAGCCACGGGGGCGAGGGGCCGACGGCGACGTCCCGGAAGAGCCGCCCGACGTAGCGCGGGCAGCGCTCGAGGTCGTCCACGCGCAGGTCGAGCTCCTCGTTTCCTTGTAACAGACTGTTACTTGCGCTTCCGGGGGCTGGGGCGAGAGACGCGCCCGTCAGCACCGAGACCTCTCGGGCGATGCCGTAGACCGACGTGAGATCGGGACGGTTGAAGCCCGTCTCGATCTCGAGCACGTCGTCGCCGAGAGGCAGGACGCCGGCGAGCGGCGCGCCCGGCTCCAGGCCGTCGGCAAGCACCATGATCCCGGTGTGATCCTGGCCCAGCTCGAGCTCCCGCTCGCTGAGGATCATCCCGTCCGAGACCTCGCCGCGGAGCTTGCGCTTCTCGATCGTGAAGCCCTCCGGCATCACGGCGCCCGGGAGGACGACCGCGACGGTCTGCCCGGTGGCGACGTTCGGTGCGCCGCAGACGATCGAGCGGGGCTCGCCGTCCCCCACGTCGACCTGGCAGAGCATGAGCTTGTCCGCGTTCGGATGCTTGCGGGCGTCTAGCACGCGTCCGACGACGTAGTGCTCGAGGTTCCCGTCGCCGTCCGGCACGCCGCGGCGGACGACCCGGTCGACCTCGCAGCTCGTGAAGACGAGGCGACGCGCGAGCTCCTCGACCGGCCATTCGAACTGGACGTATTCGCGAAGCCAGCTGACGGGAACTTTCAAAATTGCCCCAGGACGCGCACGTCGTTCTCCCAGAACATCCGCAGGTCGGGGATCCCGTGCCGCAGCATGGCAATGCGCTCGATCCCGAACCCGAAGGCGAAGCCGGCCCAGACGTCGGGGTCGTAGCCGACGTTGCGGAACACGTCCGGATCGACCCAACCCGCGCCGCCCATCTCGATCCAGCCGGAGTACTTGCAAACGGCGCAGCCCTCACCCCCGCAGAGGAAGCACGTGACGTCGAACTCCACGGACGGCTCCGTGAACGGGAAGAAGCTCGTCCGCATCCGCACCTCGCGCTCGGCCCCGAAGAGCGCACGGAAGAAGGCGAGCACCGTCCCCTGCAGGTCGGCGAGCGTGATCCCGCGGTCGACCGCAAGGCACTCGACCTGGAGGAACGTCGGCGAGTGAGTCGCGTC
>JAWVDL010000040.1:0-4440 GCA_033857355.1 Gaiellaceae bacterium
CGTAGCCTCCTCGTAACCGGGGCCGGGGGGCAGCTCGGCCGGGCACTCGCCGAGGTCTTCCCGGACGCCCGCGCCCTCACCCGCGAGCAGTGGGACGTGACGCATCCTCCGCCGCCCGGGCTCGGCGACGTGGGCCTCGTGTTGCACGCCGCCGCCTGGACGGACGTGGACGGCGCAGAGGACGACCCGCAGGGCGCTGCGGCCGTGAACGTCGGCGGAACGAAACACGCGGCCGAGCTCGGCGCCCCGCTCGTCTACTACTCCACGGACTTCGTCTTCGACGGGCGAAAGCGCGAGCCGTACGTCGAGTCGGATCCCACGAATCCGCTCTCCGCCTACGGGCGCACGAAGCTCCACGGCGAGGCCGCCGCGGGGGAGGAGGCCTGGATCGTGCGCACGTCGTGGCTCTTCGGCGCGACGGGGCACAACTTCGTGCTCACCATGCTCAAGCTCGCCGCGGAGCGCGACGAGATCTCGGTGGTCGACGACCAGCGCGGCTCGCCCACCTACGTCGGCCACCTGGCGGAGGCGACGAAGGCGATCGTCGAGCTCCCCTACGGCCGCAGGCACGTGGCCGCGGATGGCGATTGCACCTGGGCCGACTTTGCGGAAGCGATCTTCGAGGACGCGGGCGTCGCCTGCCGCGTGCGCCGGATCACGAGCGAGGAGCTGGGCCGCCCGGCGACGCGTCCCCCCTATTCCGTGCTGCGCAGCGAGCACCCCGACACGCCGCGGCTCCCCCACTGGCGCGAGGGCCTGCGCGAGTGCCTGGCTAGGCTTGCGCCGTGAGGCTCCTCGTCACCGGCGGCGCCGGCTTCATCGGCTCGAACTTCGTCCGCTACTGGCTCGAACGGCATCCCGACGACACGGTCGTGGCATACGACCTGCTCACGTACGCGGGGAACCGGGCCAGCCTCGCCGACGTGGACGACCGGATCGCGTTCGTCCAGGGCGACATCGGCGACCGCGAGCTGGCCGAGCAGACCCTCCGCGACCACGAGCTCGACACGATCGTCAACTTCGCCGCGGAGTCGCACAACAGCCTGGCCGTCGTCGATCCCGGGCTGTTCGCGCGCACGAACGTGCTCGGGACGCAGCTGCTGCTCGAGGCGGCGCGCGCCGTCGGCGTCGACCGCTTCCACCACATCTCCACCTGCGAGGTCTACGGCGACCTCGCGCTCGACAGCGACGAGGTCTTCACCGAGGACTCTCCGTACCGGCCGCGGACGCCGTACAACGCGTCCAAGGCTTCGGCCGACCACTACGTGCGGGCCTACCACGAGACGTTCGGCATCCCGGTGACGATCACGAACTGCTCGAACAACTACGGGCCGTTCCAGTTCCCCGAGAAGGTGATCCCGCTCTTTGCCACGAACGCGCTCGACGACGAGCCGCTGCCGCTCTACGCATCGACGCAGAACAAGCGCGAGTGGCTGCACGTGCTCGACCACTGCAGCGCGATCGAGGCCGTCCTGCAGCGCGGGCGAGTCGGCGAGACGTACCTCGTCGGATCCGGCGTCGAGGCGACGGTGGAGGAGATCGCCGACCGCGTGCTCGATGCGCTCGGAAAGCCGCAGAGCCTGAAGACGATCGTCCCGGACCGTCCGGGACACGACCGGCGCTACCTCCTCGACTCCTCGAAGCTGCGGACGGAGCTCGGCTGGGAGCCCGAGTTCGACTTCGACGACGGCCTGCGGGCGACGGTCGAGTGGTACGCGGAGAACCGAGCCTGGTGGGAGCCGCTGAAGGAGCGCGCGCCCGTGTCGGAAACCGCCTGGCGCTAGCCGCCCTTCCTGCACAGCTTGCGGTCGTTGTCGATCTCCTTGCGGGCGCCCTGGATCCGTTCGGAGGCGTCGAGGTACGGCAGCCCCTCGGAGCAGCGTCCGAGGTGGATCAACGACGTGCCGACGTTGTAGTTCGCGTACCCCTCGTAGATGTCGCCCGTGCCGCGTAGCTCCGCGAGCGCCTTCTGCGCCAGCGGCAGCGCTCCCGCGTAGTCGCCGTTGCGAATCAGGTTGAACGCGGCGTCGCTGTCCCGCTTTCCCTGACTGAGATTCGTTCCCGCGCTCGCGCTTGCGCTCGACGTCAGCGGCGCCGTCGTCAGCGGGGGCCCCGGCTGCGTGACGGTCGCCTTCTGCGTGATCGTGCGGCCGGGCGCGGTCTTGACGATCGTGCGGATGAACGTCCGGGCAACCGGCTTCGCGTCGCCGCCACGCGTCAGCAGCGCAGCGGCGAGGATTCCCGCGGCGATCAGGGCGAGCGCGACCAGCGCCGGGACGACCGGAAAGCCACGGCTGCGGGCCGGTGCGTACGCGGGCGGCGGAGGCGGAGGCGACACTGGGTCGAGCCGGCGGGTCATCCCGGCGGCCTCGTGGAGCGCCTGCCGCAGGTCGGCGACGAACTCGGCGCACGTCGGGTAGCGCGCCGCCGGATCCTTGGCGAGCGCCCGCTCGAAGACTGGGTCGAGCTCGCGCGGCAGGCTGGACAGACGTTCCGACACCGACGGGACGGCCGCATGGACGTGCGCGGCCGCCTCCGCGGTCATCGACTCTGCCTCGAACGGCCTCGTGCCCGTCAGGAGCTCGAAGGCGACGATGCCGAGCGCGTAGCGGTCGCTGGCCGCGGTCGCGCGCTCACCCTGGGCCTGCTCGGGGGACAGGTAGCCCGCAGTCCCCATCACCGTCCCGGTCATCGTCATCGAGTCGAGTCCTGCCGCGCTCGCGATTCCGAAGTCCGCGACGTAGACGTTGTCGTCGCGATCGAGGAGCAGGTTCGCGGGCTTGACGTCACGGTGGACGACTCCGTGCCCGTGTGCCGCGTCGAGCGCCCGCGCCGCGTCCTCGAGCCACTCGCACGCCTGTTGAGCAGATTGGGCGCCGCCGCGGAGCTTCTCCTCGAGGGAGCCGCCGCCCAGGTACTCCATGACGATGAAGGGCCGGTCGTTCCAGTCGCCGACGTCGAAGATCGTGACGATGTTCGGCTCGCCCGAGAGCCGGGCCGCAGCCAGAGCCTCGCGCGTGAAGCGCTCACGCACCGCATCGTCCTCGGCGTAGCGCTCCGCGAGCACCTTGACCGCCACGGCACGGCCGAGCGTGGCATCGGTGGCCCGGTAGATCTCGCCCATGCCGCCGCGGCCCACTCGCTGTGGTCCGCGATAGCGGGGCGGCAGGATGTCGGTTTCGGTTGGCATCGTGCGCCCGTGAGCCTCTTGCCTCAGGAGGGGTCAACGGAAACCCGCCGAATCCGTTTCCGCCGACGAAAAGCGCTGCACGTGCGCGGGTCCGCTAGCCTCGTCGGGTCCCGCTCCTGCAGGGACGCGGGGGTCTTCCACATGCGCCGAACGATCGCTCTCCTTGTCCTTGCCGCACTCAGCGTCGCCGGCGGCGGCGCCGCTTCGCGTACGCAGACGGCGCCCCTCTCGTCCGCCACCTTCGTCATCACCGGTCACGGCTGGGGGCACGGAGTGGGGATGCCTCAATGGGGCGCGTACGGCTACGCGCAGCACGGCTGGCTCGCGCCGAGGATCCTCGCCCACTACTACCCGACGACCACGCTCGGGCCGGCGCCCCTCGCGCGCGTGCGCGTGCTCCTGCAGGCGGGTGCGACGACGGTGAGCCTCTCCTCGGGCGTGCCGTTCACGGTCAAGGACGCTTCGGGGACGACCTATCCGCTCGATCCGGGCGCCGTGACGCTCGGGACGGCGCTGAAGGTCAAGGTCGACCCGGCCAAGCCTCCAAAGGCTCTGCCCGGGCCGCTCGTCTTCTCTCCGGGCGGCCAGCCGCTGAAGCTCGATCGCCGCTACCGGGGCTCCCTGCAGGTCTCCGTCGTCGGCGGGAAGCTCCAGGTCGTGAACACCGTCGGCCTCGAGGCGTACCTGTACGGCGTCGTGCCGTCAGAGATGCCGCACACCTGGGCCGCCGAGGCGCTGAAGTGCCAGGCGATCGTCGCGCGCTCGTACGCGCTCGCCGTGCGCAAGAGCGGCGGCTCGTACGACCTGTACGCCGACACGCGCAGCCAGGTCTATCGCGGCGTCGACGGCGAGCAGCCCGAGGCGAGCGCGGCGGTCGATGCGACGGCCGGGCAAGTCGTGCTGTACCAGGGCAAGGTCGCGACGACGTACTTCTACTCCAGCTCGGGAGGCCGCACCGCGGCGATCCAGGATGTCTGGCCGACGTCGAAGCCCGTTCCCTACCTCGTCTCCGTCGCCGATCCGTACGACACGATCTCGCCACATCACGACTGGGGTCCGTACCGCTTCACCGCCGCAACCCTCGCCCGCAAGCTGAAGGTTTCCGGAAGGCTCGTCGACATCCAGGCGACGCTGAACGGCTCCGGGCGCGCGACTTCCCTCACCGCCACCGGCACCATCGGCGAGGTCACTGTCTCGGCGGGCGACGTGAGGCGCCTCCTGGGCCTCCGGTCGACCTGGTTCTCGCTGGG
>JAWVDL010000041.1:0-5753 GCA_033857355.1 Gaiellaceae bacterium
GACGCTCGTGCGCCTCGCGCATGCTCTGCTCCGCCTGCTTTGCGAGCCCGTCCGCCTCGTCCTTGCTGACGACGCCCTCCTCGACGAGCCGCTCGGCGAACTGCTCGCGCACGGTCGCGTGCTCGGCGATCTCGGCGGCCATGAGCGGCTGTGTGTAAGCCGCCTCGTCCTGCTCGTTGTGGCCGTGCCTGCGGTAGCCGACGAGGTCGATCACGACGTCGCTCTCGAAGCGCTTGCGGAACGCGAGTGCCAGCCGCACCGCTGCGATCGCCGCCTCGGCGTCGTCGGCGTTCACGTGGATGATCGGGACGTCGAAGCCCTTGGCGAGGTCGCTCGAGTAACGGGTCGAGCGCCCCTCGGCGGGGTCGGTGGTGAACCCGACCTGGTTGTTGGCGATCAGGTGGAGGGTGCCGCCCGTGGTGTACCCGCCGAGGTTCGAGAGGTTGAGCGTCTCCGCGACGACACCCTGGCCCGGGAAGGACGCGTCGCCGTGGATCAGGATCGGCAGCGCCGCCGTTGGGTCGTGGATCCCCTCGCGGGTGCCGCGGTCGGTCTGCTCGGCGCGCGCCTGGCCCTCGACGACCGGGTCGACGGCCTCGAGGTGGCTCGGGTTGGCCGCGAGCGTCACCGTGATCTGGCCCGTGGAGGTCGTCCGCGTGCCCTCAGCGCCGAGGTGGTACTTGACGTCGCCGCTTCCTCCCTCGGGGTCGGCGCGAACGGCCTCGAGCGTCTTCTCGCCCTCGAACTCCCGCAGGATCGTCTCGTAGGGCCGGCCGACGATGTGCGCGAGGACGTTGAGCCTGCCTCGGTGCGCCATGCCCATCACGACTTCCTTCGCGCCCGCGCGCGCACCCAGCTCGATCGCCTCGTCGAGCATCGGCACCATCACGTCGAGGCCTTCGATCGAGAACTGCTTCTGGCCCAGGAACGCCCGGCGCAGGTAGCGCTCGAGCCCTTCGACCTCGGAGAGGCGAGTCAGGAGCGTGCGCTTCTCGTCGTCCGAGAGGGGCGTGCGGTACCGCCCCGACTCGATGGCCTGGCGCAGCCAGACGCGCTCCTCATGGTCGGAGATGTGCTCGATCTCGTAGGCGCTCGTGCCGCAATAGGTCGCGCGGAGGAGCGGAAGGGCGTCGGCGAGAGTCTCGCCGGGGACATAGAGCCTGAGCAGCGAAGCCGGGATGCGCGCCTGCAGCTCCGGCGTCAGCGGCGGAATCAGCCGTTCGGCCTCGAGCGCGGGATCGCCCGGCGGCTCAGAGCCGAGTGGATCGAGGTGCGCGGCGAGATGCCCGTGCATGCGGTGCGCCTTGACGAGAGCCATCGCTGCTGCGACGCCGCCGAGGAGAAGGTCGTCGGGCTGCGCGGCCTGCGCCGGCGCTTCCTGCCTCGCCGGGGCCACCGGCGCGCCGTTCCCGTTCGCGCCCAGGCGCTCGAGCAGGCGAGCCAGGCCGGGCAGCGCGGCTACGAGCGGACTGTCCCCGCTCTCGAAGAGCTCGCGCCATTCCGGGGGTACCGACTCGGGATTCTCGAGGTACTCCTCGAGCAGCGCGCTCGCGTAGCCCGCGTTCAGCGCATCGACGTCGTGTTCACTCACTCTCTCTTTGTAGCAGTGCCGTTACCAGAGAGGCCGGCTGCCGACGACCGCGATGGTCATCCCGAGCACGAATGCCGCGGCCCCTACACCGACTGCGATGGCCGGCAGACGGCTGTTCCGGCCGGCCATGGCTGTCGAGAGCAGGGCGAGCAGGATCGACAGCAGGACGAGTCGCAGCGGGTGGTAGACGAGCGAGGCGATGCTCGTGAAGATGGACACCGCGGCGAGGAGGCCACCGACCGCCTCCGCCGGGCTCTGGCGGTCTTCGCGCACCGCACTCACAGAGAGTCACGCCTCGCCATGGCGACGCGCGTCGGCCGCCCGGCGCCGCGACGAGGTCCGCGCTGCGGGCCACCGCGGAAAGGCTGCGGGCGCGGCGAGTGGCGCCACGACGGAGGCTGCGCGGGATCCGGTGGGGCAACGAGGCGTGCCGCACCTTCCGGAGGCCGCGGCTCGGCCTTGATCGCGTACCAGACCACCACGCACAAGTACACGATCGGGATCTTCATGATCAGCATGAGGAAGATGAGCTCCCACATATGCGCGGCAGTCTAGCCGTGCCGGGAACGGCGACGTTACGTCCTGGCTCCGCTCGGGGATAATGCCCACATGGCCGACGAACGGGTCAGCGCCCTGCTCGAGCGCGGCGAGGAAGAGGGATGCATCAACCTCTCCGCCTTCAGCGATCTCGCACAGGAACTGGACGACGAGGAGACCGACGCGCTGCTGCACCAGATCGAGGCGCGCGGGATCGAGCTCACCGACGACTGCGGCCGCGCGGAGGCCGAGACGCCCGGCTACGTCAACGGCGAGGTCGCAAGCGCTACGACCGATGCCCTCCAGCTCTTCTTGAACGAGGCGGCGCGTTGGGAGCTGCTGACCGCCGCCGAGGAGGTGGAGCTCGCGAAGCTCGTCGAGCGCGGGGACAAGGACGCGAAAGACCGGATGATCAACTCCAACCTCCGGCTCGTCGTCTCGATCGCCAAGAAGTACCAGGGCCACGGGCTGTCCCTCCTCGACCTGATCCAGGAAGGGATCATCGGGCTGATTCGCGCGGTCGAGAAGTTCGACTGGCGGCGGGGCTACAAGTTCTCGACGTACGCGACCTGGTGGATCCGGCAGGCGGTTCAGCGCGGCGTCGCTAACAAGGCGCGGACGATCCGGATTCCGGTCCACATCTCCGAGCGCCAGCAGAAAATCTCGCGCGCGGAGCGCGACCTGACGGCGAAGCTCGAGCGGGCGCCGACCGACGAGGAGGTGGCGAAGGGCTCGAAGCTCCCGCTGAAGCAGGTTCGCGAGGTTCGGAACGCCGCCCGCGCCGTCGCGAGCCTCGACCGCCCGATCGGCTCCGAGAACGACACTGCGATGGGCGACCTGATCGCAAGCGAGTCGAACGTCGCCGAGGAGGTAGAGGTCAGCCTGCAGGAGACTGCGCTGCACCGAGCGCTCGCCGATTTGCCCGAGCGCGAGCAGGAGATCGTGAGGCTCCGCTACGGCCTGAACGGCGACGCCGATCCGAAGTCGCTCGAAGAGATCGGCCGCCGGCTCGGGCTGACGCGCGAGCGGGTGCGCCAGATCGAGGCGCGGGCCCTCCAACGCCTCGCCGAGCGACGCGAGCTCGCCGCTGCGCGCGCCGCCTAGTAACTCGCCGCTCTCCCTCATAGGCTTCTAACACCTTGCGGTTACCTTCCGCCGCTGTGCTCAGGGCGAACCGGTTCCTTCTGCTCGGCGCCACGCTGTGTGCGCTGCTCGGCGCCTACGCCGGCTTCGCGGTCGCCTCGGGAACCGGGGATCCGAAGCGAGCCGCGCTGAGGAAGCAGTCCGCGGCGGTTCTCCGGCTCGCAAGGCTCGGCCTGCCGGTCTACTGCGGCGGCGGCAAGAAGAACTACGTCGCACTCACCTTCGACGATGGGCCGGGGCCGTACACCCAGCAGCTCCTGGACGTCCTCGCGCGGAACCACGCGCGCGGGACCTTCTTCCTGATCGGGCAGAAGGTCGAACGACGACCCCAGCTGGCGAGGCTCGAGCTTCGCTATGGCGCCGTCGGGCAGCACAGCTGGAGCCACCCGGTGCTGCAGGGACTGCCTCCCGACCTGCTCGACTACCAGCTGCGAACGCCGCAGGCCCCGATGCGGCGAGTGCTCGGCCGCCGCGTGCGGCTCTTCAGACCGCCCTTCGGTGCGCGCGACGCCGCGGTGGACGCGAAGGCCAAGGAGCTCGGGCTGCTGCAGGTGCTGTGGAACGTGGACAGCGGCGACGCGTCGGAGCCCTCGACTCCGAGCGCCGAGAAGATCGCCCAGAACCTCGCGGACCGGGTCAAGCCGGGGGCGATCATCCTCCTGCACGAGAACATCACCGGTACCCCCTCGATTCGCGCGCTCGACACATTCCTGCCTCTGCTCAAGGCCCGGGGCCTCGTGGCCGTCAGCGTGCCCGAGCTGCTCGCGCTCGATCCTCCGGCCCTGAGCGACGTGCGCAAGGGGCCTGCGAACTGCTGACCCACCGGGTATAGCGAGTATCCTCGGCGCGATGCTCCGGCGGCTCCTCGTCGCGATCGGCCTTGCTCTCGCGCTTGCTCCCGCGGCGTCGGCGGCCGACTCGCTCGGGCTCGCCGAGATCCGCCAGGCCGACGGGACACTCGTGCGGCGCGCCGGAACAGGCGCGTTCGCCTACCCGGCAGACGGCTCCGTCCTCTCGGTGGTGTCGTCGAAGGCGACCCGGAGCGGCGTGACGCTCGACCACGTCTCGATCCTCGGCGGGAGGATCCAGATCGACCGGCTCGTGGTTCCGGCGAAGGGCACGGCGGGCGCCAGGGTCGAGAACCTCGTGGTGGACGGGCTGCTGCGCGACGCATCGCCGAACGACGTGCTCTCGCTCGACGGCACCGACTACGCCGTGGTGCTGCAGCAGGCGACGATTCCCGGCGTCGACAGGCGCACGAGCGGAATCGTCGGCTTGCGCGTCTTCCTCGGCGCGCGGTACGGCGCGCTCCCGGCCGGCACGCAGATCCTGGTCGGCCTCGCGCGCGCCGCGCAGGAGCGCACGCAACGGGCCACGAGCGCCCAGGCGGCGCTGCCCTGGGCAGTCCTCGGCCTGAGCGGCACCCGCGTGCCCGGCCTGTCCTCGACCCCGGAGCCGTTCGCAGGAGCGGGCCTGGCGCTGCCGTCCGGCGGACCGGCCGGCGTCCACGCCGTGGCGCTCGCGGAACGGTTCCTCGGAACGCCCTACGTCTGGGGCGGGGCTGCTCCGGGCGGCTTCGACTGCTCCGGCCTCGTCATGTACGTCTATGCCCAGCTCGGCCTCTCGCTGCCGCACTTCACGGGCTACCAGTGGAACGTCGGTCGCCGGCTCGGGCCCAACGACCCGCTGCAGCCGGGCGACATCGTGTTCTTCCACATGCACTCGTACGGGCCGGGCCACGAGGGCATGTACATCGGCAACGGGATGTTCATCCACGCGCCGCACACCGGCGACGTCGTGAAGATCTCGTCGCTGTCCGATCCGGCGTACGCCCTCGGCTACGTCGGCGCGGTGCGCGTCACCTCCTGAGCCCGGCTGCGGCGAGCACGCCGCCTGCGGCCGTCAGCAGCGCGTCGCGGTTCGAGCTCAGCCACCACTGGACGCTGCGCCGCTTCGACCGGTCGTCGAAGCGTCCGTGGGCGCCGGGATCCCGCGTCAGCGGCTCGAACAGGTTGTCGGGCCGTTCGGGGTCCGCCGGCTCGGGAGTCTGCTGCGCCTCGAAGTTCGTCTTCGCCAGGTAGCGGTCCGCGAGCCCGGACGCGAGCTTGTCTCCGACGATCGCTTCCACTGTCGGCCCACCGACGTAGACCTCGCGGCGGACGTGCTTGGTCGCCCAGAGGATCGCCTCGGCGGCGAGCTCGGGCTGGAAGATCGGCGGAACCGGCTGCGGCTTCCGCGGCATCCGCGAGCGGCAATGGTCGAACTGCGGCGTGTTCAGCGCCGGGAGCTGCACCATCGTCAGTCGCACGTTCGATCCGTCGTGCAGCAGCTCGCAGCGCAGCGACTCGTTGAAGCCCTGGATCGCGTGCTTGGCGCCGCAGTAGGCGCTCTGCAGCGGAATGCCGCGATAGGCGAGCGCGGAGCCGACCTGCACGATCGTGCCGCGGTCGCGGGGCTTCATGCGCTTGAGCGCCGCCATCGT
>JAWVDL010000042.1:0-2593 GCA_033857355.1 Gaiellaceae bacterium
CGCGTCAACGGGAGGCGCTTCGGCTTCGGGGCGGGAATCGGCTTCGACGCGGAGCTCGTCCGGCGGGTCGACGCGCTCGGTCGCGCCGCCGACGGCCGACGCGCAGGCGATCTCAAGTTCATGCTCGAGGTCGTTCGGCTGATCGCCGAGCGCGGCGGCCGGTTCCCTCCCGCGGTCGAGATCGAGGGACGCGGGCGGGCCGCCTTCGCGCTCGTCGCGAACTGCGATCCGTACACGTTTGCCGCCGGCCTGCCGCTGCACATCGCGCCGCGCGCGCGGTTCGAGCTCGGCCTCGACCTGGTCGCGCCGGTCGAGGTGTGGCCGACGACGATCCCGCGGCTCCTGCGGTACATGGTCACGGGAAAGGGCCAGGAGACCGATGCCGCGATCGTCCACGCGCACGATGTGGATCGGATCGAGGTGCACTGCGACGCGCCGATGCCGCTCCAGGCCGACGGCGAGGACCTCGGCGACGTGACGGAGCTCGTGTGCGAGGCCGAGCGCGACGCGGTGAGCGTCCTGGCCTAGGCCACCCACCGCCAGGTCACGAACAACAGCGTGAGGTAGACGCCCCACGCCGCGCTCACCGCGAGCACGCTCCAGCGGAGGATCCAGTGCCGTGAGAGCTCGAAGCCGGCGACGCAGAAGAGAGGAAACGCGGCGAGGAAGTAGCGCGAGAAGCTCGTCAGGGCCCAGAACGGACTCGGCGTGAGGATCGGCAGCGCCATGGTGACGGCGGAGTACATCCAGAGGTCGAGCGGCAGCCGGCCGATCGCGAGCACCAGCAGGAACACGAGCGCGAAGAACAGGAGCAGGTTGAACGTGTCCGCCGCCTTGAAGGCCGGGCCGGCGTCGTTCCCGGCGAACATCACGTGCGGATGGAAGGCGAACTGCGCACCGTTCACGCCGGTCGTCCAGGCCTTCCCGAGGGTGTCGATCGGGTTCGTGAACGCGCGGCCCCACGTGTTGCGCTGGGCGATCGCGAACGAGAGCGGGTCGCCGCGGACCTGCCAGAGGTAGTACATGAACGCCGCGAGCCCCGAGACGGAGAAGCCGATGAACATCGCCGGTGCCCAGCCGAGCTCGCGGCGCCGCTGGAGCCAGTGCCAGACGAGCGGGAAGAGCAGGAACACGCCGACGTTGCGGGTCAGCATCGCGAAGTACGCGAAGATGCACGCGAGGACGAGGTTGCGGCGGACGCGCAGGGCCCAGACGCATCCCACCGCGCCGAGCAGGAACAGCGATTCCGTATAGACGGCGTTGAGGAAGAACGCCGACGGGAAGAGCGCAAGCGCGAGCACGGCAGCCCGCGCTGCGCGGCGCTCGAAGAGTCGCTCGGTCAGCTCGTAGAGGAACCACAGCGTCGGAAGCAGCGCCGCGACGGAGATCGCAATCCCCCAGATCGCAGCCCCGCCTCCGAGCCGCATCCCGAGCCAGATCGCGATCGGGTAGAGCGGGAAGAAGCTCGTTGCCGCGGTGTTGAAGTAGCCGTGGGTCGCGATCTCCGCGTACCAGCCGCCGTCCCAGTTGGCCCAGTAGTTGAAGGCGCCCGAGGGCTCGCGCGGGAAACCGCCGGGCGACGCCTCGGTGAGGTGCCCGTGCCCGAGCGCGCCGACGACCAGGAAGAAGAGCCGCGAGAGCGCCCAGACGGCGAGGACGAAGCGGAAGTCGGGGCTGGCGGCGAGCGTCCGGAGGCGTGCCACTCGGGTATCTTCGCCAAGGCGCCGCTTGCGGTGCCGCCACCAGGACAGGCGAGCTCGCTCGCGTGTCCGTCTGAAATGACCGGTCGGACCGCTCGAACGTTGTCTCCGATATCGTCGGACCCGATGGCCCAGGTTCTGCCTGCGGAGCGTGACCTGCGCCGGGTGATCGGGGACGGCGAGACGGTTCCCGACGGCGAGGTGGACGGGCTCGACGCAAGCGACTTTCTCGAGCTCTACCGGTCGCTCGTCCTGCTTCGCACCTACGACGAGCGGTCGGTCGTGTACCACCGCCAGGGCCGGATCGGGACGTACGCGATCTTCTGGAACCACGAGGCGATGCAGGCCGGCGCGGTGCACGCGCTCGCCGACGAGGACTGGATCTTCCCGAGCTACCGCGAGTCGGCGATCGGCCTGCTGCGCGGAATGCCCGCCGCGACGATCCTGCAGTGGTGGCGCGGGCACCCGACCGGCTGGTGGAACCCGGCCGACTACAACGTCGCGTCGATCTGCGTCCCGATCGCGACGCACGTCCCGCACGCCGCCGGCCTGGCCTGGGGAAAGAAGCTGAAGGGCGAGAACGCTTGTGCGATCGCCTTCTTCGGCGACGGCGCGACCTCCGAGGGGGCGTTCCACGAAGGCGCGAACTTCGCCGCGGTGACGGGCTCGCCGCTGATCCTCTTCTGCAACAACAACCAGTGGGCGATCTCGACTCCGCTCGAGGCGCAGACGCGGGCCGAGACGCTCGCGGACAAGGCCGTCGGGTACGGGATGCCCGGCGTACGAGTCGACGGCGGAGACGTGCTCGCGGTGTACGAGGCGACGCGCGAGGCGGTCGAGCGCGCGCGTGCCGGGGCCGGCCCGACGTTCGTCGAGGCCGTCACCTACCGCGC
>JAWVDL010000043.1:0-3862 GCA_033857355.1 Gaiellaceae bacterium
ACCGTCACGGCCAGCAGGAGCGGCCCCGCCGCCACACCCACCGATCCCGCGAGGGTCCACCGCGCCATCGCCTGCTCGTGGCGCTCCGGATCGAGATCCATCAGCGCCGTCTGGGAGAGGCCGACGAATGCGCCCGAGGCCGGCGAGAAGAGCAACAGCGCGACGAGCAGCGTCCCGAAGCCGCCCGCGGCCGACGCGAGCAGCAGCGCGGCGGCGAACGCGAGCCCGCCGGCGAGGAGCAGCCGGCGCCGCCCGCCCGCGTCCGAGATCGGTCCGTAGGCGAGCTCGACGACCGCTCCGACCGCGTGCGGCAGCGTCAGGAGCAGGCCGACGCCTGCGTAGCTCAGCTCGAGGTCGTGCCGAATGAGCGGCCAGGCGGCCTCGTGCACGCCGAAGAAGAGCTCGTCGAGGAGCTCGATCGCGAGCAGGGTCGCGACGACGAGAGTGGCGCCCCGCCGGGCGCGTGGCCTCAGCGGTTAATTGGGTGCGCGTGCCATCTAGAGCTCATCCTACGCCGTCGCTACCGCGAGACGATGGTCAGGAAACGGCTGACCTTGTTCCCGTGGATGTCGCTCGCCTCGATCTGGGCGTAGTAGGTCTTGCTGCCCTCCGGCGTGAAGTGCAGCGGGACCTGGACCCAGCCGTCGCGGCCGAGGATGCCCTCCGGCGTCACGTGCGCGACCAGCGTGTCGCCCGTGAACACCCGCGCGTCGACGCCGATCTTCGAGCCTGGCGGCGACCTCGCCGCGATCTCGAGCGCCGAGATCCGGACGACGGGATCCGCCTTGCCGGACTGCACGGTGTAGACCGCGTTCCGCGGGTCGAGCGGGAAGATGGTCTCCGCGAAGGTGAAGAAGGACGGCTTCAGGTCGCCGTTCTCGGCGATCAGGCCGCTCTTCCACGGGTCGCCCTGATCGTCGTGCAGGACGAACCAGACGAACATCGTCACGTAGGGATAGCCACGCGCGATCTCGATCGCCTGCTTCGCATAGGCGGCCTGGAGCGCGTACGAGATCCCCTTCGGGTTCGGCGGCTTCGTCTCATGGCCGTACTCGGTGATCCAGATCGGCGTCGAGCGGCGGTGGAACCACGTGTTGACCGACCGCTCGAGGCGCGGGATCAGCTTCAAGGACACGTTCGGCCAGCGCACGACCTGGTTCGGCCGCTGCGCGGGGTCGGTCGGGTACGGGTGATGGGAGACGGCGTCGAACTTGAGCCGCGGAGCCGCCTTCGCGACGAGCTGGAAGAACCTGCCCGGCGAATGGGTGTCCTGCAGCCCGCGCACGTGCTTGTCGCGGCCGCGGGCCGACGTCTCGCCCATCCCGACCAGTGCCGACGAGTTCCCTGCCTTGATCCCGCGGTAGGCGGCCGCGAAGAGCTTCGCGTAGGCGGCCGGCCCGACCGACTTGCCTTTCCGGTCGAACTGCGGCGAGAGGAATTGATTCAGGTTCGGCTCGTTCCAGACACCCCAGAAGCGCACGAACGGGAAGCCCGGGTAGCGGCCGGAATAGCGAGCGGCCACCGCCTGCGCGAACGAGGTGAGGTCGCCGAGGCGACGGGGGACGTGGTTCCGCCCGGCGCCGCCGTTCGCCCACGAAGGGGTGCCGTAGATCTGGAGCATCGGCTCGAGCCCACGCGCCTGGGCCTTGCGGACGAACTCGTCGATGTCGTCGAGGCGGTAGGCGGGGTCGAACGGGTTCGAGGCGCGCGAGGGCCGCGTCGGCGCCGCCCGCGCCCAGTCGATCGTCGAGCGGACGAGGGTCGCGTGCGCGTTCTTCGCGCGGTCGAGGGTCTCGTCGCGGTCGGCTCGGAAGCGGAAGCTTGCATCGTCCTGAAAGCCCACGTACATCCGGGTCGCACCCGTTGCGAGCGAAGGAACGAGGACGGCCGCGAGCACGGCGACCACGGTGAGACGAACGAGACGATTCACGAGATTGGATCCCCCTCTGCTTCGGTCGAGTCGCAAACGACCGGCCAGACTACCGAAGCTCTGTGACGTCCCTGTAAAGCCGCCCCGATATTTAGACTGGCTCTGTCTTGCAGACCGAACCCCGACACGACGGCGGCGATCCCGCAGGCATCGCCGTCCTGGGCGGTGGACCTGCAGGCCTGACCGCGGCATACGTCCTCGCCCTGCGAGGCGTGCCCGGAACCGTGTACGAGGCGGACGGAACCGTGGGCGGGATCGCCAAGACGGTGGAGTTCAACGGCTACCGCTTCGACCTCGGCGGTCACCGCTTCTTCACCAAGCTCGCACCCGTCCAGCGGCTGTGGGAGGACATGCTGGGCGATGAGTTCCTCCTCCGCCCGCGGCTCTCACGCATCTTCTACCAGGGCAAGTTCATCTCGTACCCGCTGCGCGCGGAGGATGTTCTCGACCGCCTCGGGATCGTCGAGTCGGCCCGTTGCGCGCTCTCGTACCTCTGGAGCCGGCGCCTGTTCAGGAAGGAGGCCGCGAGCTTCGAGGACTGGGTGACGATGCGGTTCGGCAAGCGGCTCTACGAAGCGTTCTTCCGCTCGTACACCGAGAAGGTGTGGGGAATCCCCGGTACCGAGATCCGCTCCGAATGGGCTGCTCAGCGGATCAAGAACTTCTCGCTCCTGCATGCGGTCAAGGCGATCCTCGGCTTCGACCGCGAGCACGTGACCAGCCTGATCGAGGAGTTCCGCTATCCCCGCCTCGGCCCGGGCCAGATGTGGGACGCCTTCGCCGCGCGTTTGCGCGACGCCGACATCCCGGTACTGCTCAATCACCGCGTCGTGTCGGTCCGCCACAGCGGCAGCCGCGTCGAGAGCGTGGTGGTCGAGGCGAACGGCCGCGAGGTGGAGTCGCCGGTCGACGCCGTGCTCTCGAGCATCCCGCTCAGCGAGCTCGTGCAGCGGCTCGACCCGCCCGCGCCGGCCGAGGTGCTCGACGCTGCGGCGAGGCTCCGCTACCGCGAGCTCTGCCTCGTCGCGCTGATCACCACCGAGGAGGCGCCGTTCCCCGACAACTGGATCTACCTCCACGACCCGGGCACGCGCGCCGGTCGCGTCCAGAACTTCGGCGCGTGGAGCTCGGCGATGGTCCAGCCGGGCACGAGCTGCCTCGGAGTCGAGTACTTCTGCTTCGAGGGCGACGAGATCTGGGAGATGTCCCACGAGCAGGCCGTCGAGCTGGCCAAGGGAGAGCTCGCCCGCATCGGCCTGATCGACCCGACGAAGGTCGTCGACGGGGTGAAGGTGCGCGTCCCGAAGGCCTACCCGATGTACGACGCCGACTACAAGGAAGCCGTGGACACCCTGCGGCTCTACCTGAAGGGCTTCGACAACCTGAAGACCTTCGGGCGGAACGGCCTACACCGCTACAACAACCAGGACCACTCGATGTGGACGGCGATCCTGGCGACGTTGAACCAGCTGGACGGCGCCGGCTACGACGTCTGGTCGGTGAACGTCGAGGCCGAGTATCACGAGGAGGGCGACACGGTCGACGCGCTCCTCGAAGTGGCGCTCGTCCAGTAGCGCAGCGCTCCGGCCGGAATGGCGGCCGCCCCCGCCAGATGGTGCAACGCGTGCAGCCCGACGCCCGCGACGGCGCCACGAGGGCCGAGCCGCCGGCCGAGCAGCGCGTAGAAGTCTGCGTTCAGGACCACGAGCGCTGCGGCGGCTCCGAGCGCCGGACGCGGCCTCCCCGCGATCAGCGCCACGGCCCCCGAGACTGCGGCGGCTGCGCTCAGGCGATGCGTCCAGCCGAGGTTCAGCGCGCTGGCCGAGCCGCCTCGCTCGAGGAGCAGCTCGACCCAGGGAACGCCGCGGCGCGCGAAGTCGGTGCGAAGCATGCTTGCGACAGTCCAGGCCTTCAGATGCGTGCCCTGGATCG
>JAWVDL010000044.1:0-5235 GCA_033857355.1 Gaiellaceae bacterium
TGACGAGCTTCCGCATCGTCGCCAGTAGGTCGGCGTCGGCCTCGGGAAAGACCTCCGCGGCCTCTTCGCCGACGTGTGCCAGATCCCACTCGAGCGGTCCACGGCAGACGGTGTCGAGGTCGATCCAACGCGGTCCAGCCGGCGTGGAGAGCAGGTTCGCCGAATGCGGACCGCCGTGCAGCACGCGGTGAGCGGCGTCGGCGGACGTCGCTTCCGCGCGGAGCGCTCGAAAGGTCGTGTCGAGAAATTCGCGATCCGCCGGCGTGAGTCGGGGAACCGCGGCCGGGTCGGCGATCGCGTCGCCCGCGCGGTCGAGTCGCTCGTCCAGGCGGGGCAGGCTTCCCGCGAAGTCGAGCAATGCCTCGTGAAACGCGCGCAGGGAGACTCCGACCTGGCGCTCGGACGGCCTCGCAGGGAGCTCTTCGACGTATTCCCACAGCGAGATGGCGAGCCCGTCCCGCAGATGGGGCCCTGCAGCCTCGGCGGGAGCCACAACCGGGCCATGACGCGCGAGCGCGTGTCTTGCGACTGCGACCTCGCGGGCATAGGTCTCGTACCCGGGCTCCGCGCTGCGGACGCGCGATGTCCGCACTCGCGCGACGACCGGCTCGGGCGCCAGGTGGACGATCGTGTCGTTCCAGTCCTGGAGGATCCGCGCCTGCGAGGTGTCGAGGCCGAGCTCGGCCCCCTGCTCGACCGCGGCGGTGAAAGCCCGAATCCTGCGCTCTAGGAGCTCGAGCTCCACGGGTGTGTCGGCGTCCGCGAGCCGCCACGAATCGAGTGCCGGCGTCCGGACGTCCAGCTCGTCGAGCGCACTGCGAATGGAGGCTTCCTCGCTGAGGCAACGGCGGAGGGCGGCCATGGCCGTCTTCCGGTAGGCGCCCGGCAGAGGCTTCCCTTCGGCAGGCACCGCCGCGTCGGCGCAGGCCTCGCCAAGCACGCGCAGGTCCCGGGCCTCGACGCCTGGGCAGTCGACCGGGAGAAACACGACGACCTCATTTCCCGCCGCTTCCAGCCCCGCGATCATCCCCGCCGCGGGGTGCCGGCTTGCCGTCCCGTCGTCGATGAGTGGGAACGGGAGCGAGAGTCCATCCGCGGCCTTGCCGACTGCAAGCCGCTCCTCGCACGCCTCGCCGAGCGTGCGCCATCCGCGTTCGGCGAGCGTCTCCCCCCGGAAGCGAGCGAGCGCCTTCGGAGAGCCGAAGCGGCGGCTGGCGCCGCCGACGAGCAGGACGCCCGTCAGGCGATTCGCCACGCGTGCGTGTAGACGTTCATGCGGCCGTCGCGGACGAAGCCGCAGAGCGTGATGCCCCGGTCGTCGGCGAGCTCGACCGCGAGGCTCGACGGCGCGCCGACCGCGACGACGATGGGACAGCCGGCCACCGCCGCCTTCTGCACGAGCTCGAAGGAGAGTCGGCCGCTGACGCAGAGGATCGACTCGGCGAGCGGAAGCCGCCCGGCGGAGAACGCCCAGCCGAGGACCTTGTCCATCGCGTTGTGCCGACCCACGTCCTCACGCAGGCACAGCAGCTCGCCGTCGGCTTCGAAGAGTCCGGTCGCGTGGAGTCCTCCGGTCGCGGCGAAGGTGCGCTGGCCGCCGCGGAGGCGGTCGGGCAGCAGGGTGACCCGGTCGGCTGCGACCCGCAGCGGAGAGTCCACTCGAGCCGCCTCCACCGCGACGGCTTCGAGCGCGCCCTTCCCGCAGACGCCGCAGGACGACGACGTGTAGAAGTTTCGCCGCACGCGCGCGAGGTCGAATCCGGTTGCGGCGACCTCGACGGCGTTAGCGGCGAGATCGTCGGGGGGCCGAGCCTCAGTCGCAGCGATGCCCTCCGAGAGGCAGAAGCCAAGCGCGAGCTCCTCGTCGTGCCCCGGGGTGCGCATGGTCACCGCGACCGGCTCGCCGTCGATTCGGATCTCGAGCGGCTCCTCCGCCGCGACGCTGTCGGGCTCCTCGACGCCACCTGGAAGCCGGAGCACGTCGACCCGCACTGACGCATAGGGCGCGGCCACCGACCCTGCTTCCTCGGCGCTCATCGCGTCACAGCCTAGAACTCACCCACGCTTGGACGCACCAACCAATCGTCTCTCTACCCCAGGGTGGGTGGGGGGTGGTGGGTGGGGACCCGCCGAAACGGTAGCCAGACCCGGCGCGCAAGTCTGCGCCGACTCGGCACCGAAAGCGTGACGATCTGGCCGCTAGGGCGCAGTGCGGTCGTTGATCACGTGCTCGTACAGGGCCCGGTAAGCGTTCACCGCCATGGCCACGTCGCCTGGATCGACGTCCCTTCCGGTCTCCGTCGCCTGCGTCACCTCGTGCGCGGCGCGGAACTCCGCGAGCACCTCGGGATCGTCGCCCTCCGAAGCGATCTCGTCGGTCAGCGCGTAGCCGCGCGACTCGAGCATCTCGGCCACGAGCCGATCGAGCGCGCCGAGCGTGGCGGTGGGATCGTCGGCAAGCTCCTCCTGGAGCGACTCCCATTCGCTTTCCCACTCGTGCCGATCGAGGCCGGGTTCTTGCACGAGCAGCTAATGCGCGCGGCCGCCGAACGCCAAACGTAGACTCGCCGCGTGAAAGTCCTCCTCGTCGGCTCCGGTGGGCGCGAGCACGCACTGGCGTGGAAGCTCGCGCAGAGCCCCGATCTCAGCGAACTGCACGCCGCTCCGGGGAATCCCGGCATCGCCGGCCTGGGCCGCTGCCATCCGGTGCGCGCGGAAGACGGCGAAGGTCTACTCGGGCTCGCCGGCGAGCTCGACGCCGGACTCGTCGTGATCGGGCCCGAGGCTCCACTCGTCGCCGGAGTTGCGGACGAGTTGCGTCACGCCGGCTTCGTCGTGTTCGGGCCGGGCGCCGGCGCGGCTCGGATCGAAGGCTCGAAGCTTTTCGCCAAGGAGGTGATGCGCGCAGCCGGGGTCTCCACCGCCGAGGTGCTCGACGAGCCGCGCGTCCCGTGCGTGATCAAGGCCGACGGTCTCACCGCGGGCAAGGGCGTGTTCATCTGCAGAACGGAGGACGAGTTGCAGGAGGCCCTTCAGGCCGCGGCCACCCACGGCGCGGAGATCGTCGCCGAGGAGCTGCTCGAAGGCGAGGAGTTGTCGCTGTTCGCCCTGGCGAGCGGGACGGACGCGCTTCCCTTGCCGGCCGCGCGCGACTACAGCCGCGTGGGCGACGGCGACACCGGCCCGAACACGGGGGGCATGGGCTCGTTCTCGCCCGTGCCGGGGATCGGCGAAGACGAGGCTTCAGAGCTCGTCGACGCGATTCACCGCCCCGTGCTCGAGGAGCTCTCGCGCCGCGGCACGCCCTTCGTCGGGGTCCTCTATGCGGGCCTGATGCTGACCGACGACGGGCCCCGCGTGCTCGAGTTCAACGCACGGTTCGGCGACCCCGAGACGCAGGTCATCTTGCCGAGGCTCGCCGGAGATCTGCTGCCGGCACTGATCGCGGCCGGGAGCGGCGAGCTCGGCGGGGTCGAGCTCGACGCCGGAGAGGAGGCCGCGGTGACGATTGCCCTGGCAGCGCCGGACTATCCGCTTCAGGGCGACTCGGGCACGCCGATCGACGGAATCGCGGACGCGGAAGCTTCGGGCGCGCTCGTCTTCCACGCCGGGACCGCGCTGCGCGACGGCCGCGTTGCGACGAACGGCGGCCGGATTTTGAACGTCACGGCGCTCGGCTCCGACCTCGCCGAGGCGCGGGAGCGGGCCTACGCGGCCGTCGACAAGATCTCCTTCGCCGGGATGCGCTACCGCACCGACATCGCAGCACTGGCAGCGGTCGATGGCTGACGCGCCGATCGTCGGGATCCTCGTCGGCTCCGAATCGGATCGCGAGCGCATGCAGCCGGCCATGGACGAGCTCGACGCGCGCGGCATCCCGCACGAGTTCGACGTGCGTTCGGCGCACCGGAGCCCCGACTCGGTGGCCGAGTACGCCCGCACCGCACGCGAGCGCGGCCTTCGCGTGCTGATCGCAGGCGCCGGGCTTGCGGCCGCGCTGCCCGGGGCGGTCGCGGCGCACACCGACTTGCCCGTGATCGGCGTTCCGCTCCGCTCCTCGATGAGCGTGCTCGACGGGCTCGACGCCATGCTCGCGATCACGCAGATGCCGCCCGGCGTGCCCGTCGCCTGCGTCGGAGTCGACAGCGCCAAGAATGCAGCCGTGCTGGCGGCCCGCATCCTGGGCGCTCACTAGACTGGCTCCGGTGATCGCCCGCTACTCCCGTCCGGCGATGGCCAGGATCTGGTCCGAGGAGGGCAAGCTCGAAACCTGGCTCGAGGTCGAGCTCGCAGCGCTCGACGCATGGGCCGAAGTCGGCGCGATTCCGGGCGAGGCCGTGGCGGAGATCCGCGCCAACGCGACAACGCCGACGCCGGAGAGAGTCGCCGAGATCGAGCGCGTCACCGACCATGACACGGCAGCGTTCGTCGACGCGGTCGCGGAGCAGCTCGGGCCTGTCGGCCGCTACGTCCACTACGGGCTCACGTCCTCCGACGTCGTCGACACCGCGCTGTCGATGCAGATGCTGGCGGCCGGAAGGCTGATCCTCGAGGGCATCGACCGCGCACTCGAGCTCGTCGTCGCCCGCGCGGAGGAGCACCGGCACACGATCACGATCGGCCGCTCGCACGGCATTCACGCGGAGCCGACCACGTTCGGATGGAAGCTCGCCGGCTGGGCCTTCGAGCTCGACCGCAATCGCAGCCGCATCGAGGCCGCACTCGAGCGGAACCGCCTCGGCCAGCTGTCCGGAACGGTCGGCACGTACGCGGCCGTCGACCCGGAGGTCGAGCGACTCGCGTGCGAGCGCCTCGGTCTCGAGCCCGACCCGCTGTCCACCCAGGTCATCGCGCGCGACCGCCACGCGGAGCTGATCGGCTCGCTTGCGCTGGCGGCGACGTCGCTCGAGCGCTTCTGCACGGAGATCCGCCACCTCGCGCGCACGGAGGTCGGCGAGGTCGAGGAGCCGTTCGGCCGCGGGATGAAGGGCTCTTCGGCGATGCCGCACAAGCGCAATCCGAAGGTCGCCGAGCGAATCTGCGGCTTGGCGCGAGTCGTCCGCGGCAACGCGCTCGTCGCGCTCGAGAACGTCCCGCTCTGGCACGAGCGCGACATCTCCAACTCGGCCGCCGAGCGGGTCGCGATCCCCGACGCGTTCCTCGCGCTCGACTACATGCTCGACCGCTTTGCCTGGATCGTCGAAGGACTCGTCGTGCACACCGAGCGGATGCGCC
>JAWVDL010000045.1:0-6643 GCA_033857355.1 Gaiellaceae bacterium
CTCGCGGGCCTCGGGATCAAGCCGGGCGCCGGCATGTACTCGATCACCGGGCTCTCGACGTACTTCTTCGCCTCGGAGAACCGGCCGCCCTTCCTCAGAGTGCCGCTCGGCATCTCGCAGCAGGCAGACGCGGCAACGCCGTTCGACGACAACGGCACCGGGACGACGAAATAGCTATCCGGGCACGCGTGAGGGCCGGACGACCCGGTCCTCACGCTGGCCTGGGAGGAGGAACCGTGAAACGACTGCTCTTCACACTGCTGGCGGCTGGGGCTTTCGCGCTCGTGCCGCCGGCCTCGGCGGACATCATCACCGGCTTCACCGAGGCGGTCTCACCCGAGGCGGAGACGAACGCCACCGAGCCCTACATCGACGTCGACCGGTCTGACGGCACGATTTGGGTCGCCTGGCAGGCGAGCGGCTCGCACGTGGCGCGCTCCGACAACGGCGGCCGTTCGTTCGTCCAGACGCCCGAGTTCGACGTCTTCGGTCAGGACCTCGGCGATGTCGACGTGGCGGTAGGCGGCCCCACTCCGTGTGCCGTCGCCGTCGCGCCTCACTCGATTCCGGTCGGCACCTCGACGGGTCTGACGGGCGGGTGCCAGCCCGGCACCCATCGGATATATGTGACGTCTCTCGAGCGACTGCCGCTGATCCTGCAGGTCAAGCTCGCCTATTCGGACGACCGCGGAGCCAGTTGGACGATCAACGACGTAGCAGCGGTCAATCCCTCCTTGATCGACCGGCCGTGGCTCGCGGTCTATCCGGGCGTGAGTGCGCCGGCGGACTCGATCTACATCAGCTACCACGACTTCTCCGCCAGCCAGATCTGGGTCGCGAGCTCGCACGACGGAGGCGGCACGTTCCTCCAGACGAACGTCTTCGCGAACAACCCGGCCGCCGAGGTGCAGTCGTTCTGCAACACCGTTCCGGGCGGGCTCGAGGTCGACCGCGAGACGGGAGAGGTCTACGTCCAGTGGATCACCGCCGACCCGGTCGCGAACACGACCGAAGGCTGCAACATCTCCCAGGCCGAGAACTTCCACCAGGTCTGGGTCGCGCACTCTGCGAACGGCGGACTGACGTGGGATGCGCACCAGGTGTTCGACGGCGGCTCGGTGACGAATACGGACGAGATCTTCCGGACCCTCGCGGTCGACGACTCGGGCATGGCCGGCGTCGCCGGCAACGTCTACTCGGTCTTCTCCGACAACCTGCGCGGGGCGAGCGTCTTCGACGTCTGGTTCAGCCACTCGAGCGACCGAGCGCAGACCTGGTCGCAGCCCGCCAAGGTGAACAGCGACAAGGGAACGCACTACTTCCCCTGGATCACAGCCGGGTCGAGCGGCCGTGTCGACTTCATCTGGCTCAACTCCCCCGACTACACGCCCAGTGACGTCGAAGAGTCACCGTGGTACGTGACCTTCGCGCAGACGACCGACGGCTTCGATGCCGTGCCGAAGTTTCAGCAGACCTCCGCCTCGAGCTCGGTCATGCACGTCGGCGGAATCTGCACGAACGGGATCTTCTGCACGGTCAACAGCGGCAATCGCGACCTCGCCGACTCGATCTCGATCGCGATCGACCGCGGTGGCAGCGCCGGCCTCGTCTGGACGGATCAGGGGAGGATCCTCCACGGCCCGACGCACATCACCTACGGCTGCGTGGCGGCGCAGCAAAGCGCAATCGCAGGTGCCAAGCCCGGCCTGAGCTGCAAAGGGCCGGCCGGCCCGTAGACGCTAGCGAGGAGGGGCCGTCCGCGGGCGGCCCCTCGCTTGTTTTAGCCGACCCGCTTCGCCGTCCGCTTCTTGCCCCAGTCTCTCGGCTGGGCGCCGACCTGTTCCAGGATCGTCTCCAGCATCTCGAACGACGAGAGGACGTGCTCGCGCGCGAGCTGCCTCGCACCCGCCGGCGAGCCTGCGGCCAGCGCTGCGCGGATCGCCTTGTGCTGCTCGTCGTTGCGCAGGTACAGGCCGTCGATCGAGTGGTCGCCGGGGGCCCACACCGCCGGGCCGCTGAACGTTCGACGAGCGCTCTTTGCGAGCTGCTCGACGAGCGGCGACTCGGCGACGCGGTAGATCACGTCGTGGAACGCGTGGTTCGCGCGGACCCAGTCGCCCATCACCGTGCGCCGCTCCTCGCCGGGCTCGCGCGAACGGAGCTCTTGGGTTAGGCGCGAGAAGCGCTTCGCCGCCGCGTCGAGCTCGTGCAGCGCCTCCTCGGTCATCCGCGTCGCCGCGATCTCGGTTGCGAGCGACTCGAGCTCCGCCCGCACGAGGAACGCCTCATGCAGCTCCTCGCGGGAGATCGTCCGCACGCGCACGCCGCGGTTTGGGACGAACGAGACGAGGCCGAGCGCGGCCAATCGCCGCAGCGCCTCGCGGATCGGCGTTCGCGACACGCCGAAGCGCTCCGAGAGCTGCTCCTGCCTGAGGACCGTCCCCGGCTCGAGCTCGCCCGACACGATCGCCTCCTCGATGACGAGCGCGATGTCGTCGGCCTTCGTCGAGTCGGTGGTCACCGCAGCAGATCGTACGGCGGAAGGGGGTGGGGGCGGCTCTACTGGACGCGGATGGCGTAGCTGAGCCGCTTGACGCCGCCCGGCCCGGCAACCTCTGCCCGGAAGACGAGTCCCTTGCCGCGGTCGACGCGAGGCCAGACGTAGGTCTGACGGTAGACGCCGCGGAACTTGTTCCAGCCGATCGTGTCGATCTTGCGGCCGTTCAGCAGCACGAAGCGCTTGGCGCTCGCCTGGATGGGGTTCCCGTCGGGCAGGTTCCGGACGTAGATCGAGTATCGCCACGGCGTGCCCGCCTTCGGCGCGTGCGTCGGGGCCACGATCGTGGCCGTGAACCGGAGCTTCTGCAGGCTGGACGCGCCCAGAGGGGCGGTCAGGAGGACGCCGATCGATCCGGCGCAGACGAGGAGAGTCAGGCGTGAGCGCATGGCGAGACTCTAGCCCGGCGCGTTTACGGAAAACGTAAAGGTTGCCGTGCAGGAATCGGGACGTTCCTTTGACACTGTGCGACACTTGGTTCCGAACGCTCGCGCCGCGGGCCGGGACGAGGAGCACCATCGAACAGCACAAAAAACGGGTCGTCGAGAACGAAATCCTCTTTCGCGACGTCAACGAACGCTTGAAAGCGGTCTCGGAAGGGTTCGGCGACGTGCTGCCCGAGTTCGACATCGTCTGCGAATGCGGCGAGGCCGTCTGCACGGAGCGGATCTCGATGACGCTCGACGAGTACGAGCAGGTGCGGACGGACGGAAAGCAGTTCGCCGTGCGGCCCGGGCACGAGTCGCTCGACATCGAGACGGTCATCGAGAACCACGGCGGGTATCTCGTCGTCCGCAAGGACGCCGGTCGCGCAGCCGAGCTCGCGCGCGAGAGCGATCCGCGCGCAGCGCGGTGACCGAGGCCCAGGCGCCGGTCGAGGCCGAGGCGCTCGCCGCGGAGAATGCCGCGCTGAGGGAACAGGTCTCGCGGCTCGAGGGCGCGCTGCGTGGACTCCCGTTCGGCGTGGCCGTGGTCGCGCCCTCGGGCCGCGTGCTCGTCACGAGCGGGCGTGCGAACGAGCTCGTCCAGCGCGGCGGTCGCGAGCCAATGACGCTGGACGACTACGACCGGCTCGAGGCGTTCCGGCCGGACGGCAGCCGCGTCGAGCGCGGAGAGTGGCCGCTCGTCCGGTCGCTGACCACCGGAGAGGTCGTGAGCGGCGACGTGATCGAGGCCGTGCTCGCCGACGGCACGCATGCGGTATTCGAGATCACCTCTACGCCGATCAGGGACGACGCGGACGAGATCGTCGGGGCCGTAGCGACGTTCGAGGACGCCACCGACCGCGAGCGCCGCACCCGCGCGGAGCGCGAATTCGTGACGAACGCGGCCCACGAGCTGCGCACGCCGCTGACCGTGATCGCGAGCGCAGTCGAGGTGCTGCAGGCCGGAGCCAAGGATGATCCCGAGGCGCGCGATCGCTTTCTCGAGCACATCGACCTTGCCACGGATCGCCTCGGCCGCCTCGGCCGGGCGCTGCTGACCCTTGCGCGGACGCAAACCGGCCAGGAGCCCGCGAAGCTCGACGTCGTCCGGCTCTGCCCGCTGCTCGAGTCGATCGCCGGCGAGATCACCCCGCTCGACGAGGTCGCCGTGGACGTGAGCTGCGAGGCCGACATCGCCGCGCTGGCGAATCGCGACCTGCTCGAGCAGGCGTTGTCCAACGTCGCCCGGAACGCTGCGATTCACACGAGGAGCGGCTCGATCAGCCTCGCCGCGCATCCTGAGGACGGCTCCGTCGCCATCGAGATCACCGACACCGGACCGGGCGTCTCCTCGGAGGACCGTGAGCGGATCACGGAGCGCTTCTACCGCGCGGTCGGCAGCGAAGTAGAGGGCTTCGGGCTGGGGCTGAGCATCGCGGCCGAGTCCGTGCGCGCCAGCGGCGGACAGCTCGAGCTCGAGGCCGTCGAGCCCCACGGGACTCGCGTGCGGGTGACGCTGCCGCTGGCGCGACTCGTGAGCGCATGACCGAGCGCATCCTCGTCGTCGACGACGAGGCCGCGATTCGCGAGACCGTCGGCTACGCACTGCGGGGCGAGGGCTACGAGGTCTCCGACGCGGCCGACGGCGAGGAGGCCCTCGAAGCGGCCCGCAGCAACGGGTTCGACGTGCTGATCCTCGACCTGATGCTGCCGAAGCTCTCGGGAGTCGAGGTCTGCCGGCGCCTTCGCGCGGAGAGCGACGTGCCCATCCTGCTGCTCACCGCCAAGGACGCCGAGGTCGACCGCGTGCTCGGCCTGGAAGCGGGCGCCGACGACTACGTGACCAAGCCGTTCTCGATGGCCGAGCTCGTGAGCCGCGTGCGCGCGATCCTGCGCCGGCGCCAGCTCGACCGCAGCTCGGGCGCGCTCGTGCATCGCGTCGGAGGGCTGACGCTCGATCTCGTCCGCTACGGAGCCCAAGTCGAAGGTCGGGCGGTCAACCTCACCAGGTCCGAGTTCAAGCTGCTGGCCCTGCTGGCCGCCGAGCCCGAGCGCGTCTTCTCGCGCCGCGAGATCATGCAGCACCTCTGGGAGAGCTCCTACGTCGGCGACCAGCGCGCCTGCGACATCCACGTCTCGAACATCCGCAGGAAGATCGAGCGCGATCCCTCACGCCCCGAACGGCTCCTGACGGTTCGGGGCATCGGCTATCGGCTCGTCGCCGTGTAAGCAAACCCATACAGGCCAGGGTCTAGAGCGCTCACAAGCACCGGATTAGCCTCCCGGACTATGGAAAGTCTGGAGTACGTGAACCTGGAGCTGACCGTTGCCGAGCTCGATCCGGGAACCTTCGTGGTCACTGCGAGCGGCGAGCTCGACGTGTGGTCGGCGGCAATGCTCGACGACGAGCTCGAAAAGACACGCGAGCGCTCCGGATCGGGACCGTTGATCGTCGACCTGACGTCCGTGCCGCTGGTCGACTCGGTCGTGCTCGGCGTTCTCGTACGTCATGCGAAGCAGCTACGGGCCGCGGGAAGGGAGCTCCTGCTCGTGACCGACGATCCCCGCACAGTCCGCGTGATCGACATCACGGGCCTCGGTTACCTGTTCGGAATGACGCGGTCGCTCGCGGACGCGATCGCGGCTGGGAGAGCGGCATGAGCGCCGGCGCCGCTCGGATCGACGACCGCCCCCAGGACCTGATCGCAAGCCTCGTCGCGACGGTGGAGTCGCTCCGGCGCGAGAACGAGCAGCTGCAGGGTGCGCTGATCTCGCGGGTCGCGATCGAGCAGGCCAAGGGCGTGCTCGCCGAACGGCTCGGGATCGGGCCGGAGGACGCTTTCATCCTGCTCAGGCGCGCTGCGCGTTCGAGCCGCATCAAGCTGCACGACCTGGCGCGGCAGGTGGTCGCCTGCCGCGAGACGCCGGCCGAAATCCGCCTGGTGCTCGAGCGCTGGGAGCAGCGACTCGACGCTGCCGCAGTTCGGTAGATTTCCGCCCCCCATGAGCGACCGGTCAGCCGAGCGCGTCGCGCGGAACGACGCAACGTTCCGCGAGGCGAACGAGCACATCGCCGAGCGAGCGGACGCCTACGGCGTCGACGGGCTCATCCCGTTCATCTGCGAGTGCGCCGAGGAGACGTGCACGGAGATCGTGCGGCTGACGCCGGACGAATACGCGCACGTACGGTCGGATGGGGCGCATTTCCTGAACGAGCACGGTCACGTTGCATCGGCGGGGCCGCACGCGCACGTCGTCGAGGAGCACGAGCGCTACACGATCGTGGAGAAGGTCGGCCGCGCCGGCGAGATCGTGCGCGAGCTCGATCCCCGGGATTCCTGAGCCGGCTCGGGACGATCGCGGGTAGCCTGCAGGCAGCCGAGGCACGAACCCCGCTTGGTGCCCTTTCCTTTCTGATCACGCGCGATGTCCGCGGAGTGCTGAAGAGGATCTTTCCCCGGCGGCAAGATCAACGGCCGGCGAGACGAAGGAGCTTGGATGGCGACGATCGAGGACGCGGTGCGCGGTGCGCGCACCCAGAGCATGTTCCGTGACGTGAACGAGCGCGTGCGCAGGATCAACGAGGCGTTCAGCGTCGTCGTACCGCTCGGCGAGTGGGTCTGCGAATGCGCCGACCAGGAGTGCTCGACGCGGGTCACGA
>JAWVDL010000046.1:0-4456 GCA_033857355.1 Gaiellaceae bacterium
CCCGGGTACACGTGGAAGAACGCCGCCGGCAAGGACGTCACGGACGCCGGTGGGAACCTGCTCGGACTCCTGCGCGGCCGCGGCGACGAGTGGAAGCCGCTCCTGCGCACGAACCGCGTGAACCTCCGACCCTTGTGGTTCGGCGTCTACGGCGACCTCGCCTACCACCACGGCGCGGGATTTCGCGGGGGCTTGTGCCGGCGCGACCGCGAGGCGATCGGCCGGGTGCCGGAGCCACCGGTCGATCCGGCTCCGGATGCAGGTCTTGCGGAGCGCGCTGCCTGGCACGTACGCGCGCGCAAGTGGGCGTGGATCGACAAGCGGCCGGTCGTGCGGCGGGAACAGGCGACGCTACGGCGAAACAAGGAGCTCTCGGATCGGATCTACTCGGAGCTTCAGCGCGACACCGAGTTCTGGCGCCGCGTCTGAACAAGATCCAAACGTCCCGAGGCTAGAGTCTTTCGCGATGTCGACGTACGAACAGGAGCGCGAGCAGACGCTCGTCATCAGACCTCCCAAGCGCTGGTCGAGCTTCGGCCTGCGCGAGCTCTGGCGGTTCCGCGAGCTCGTCTTCTTCCTGACCTGGCGCGACGTCAAGGTTCGCTACAAGCAGACGCTCCTGGGGGCGTCGTGGGCGCTGTTGCAGCCGTTCATGACGATGATCGTCTTCACGATCGTCTTCAACCACCTGGGCAGGATCCATTCCGGGACGATCCCCTATCCGCTCTTCGCGCTTTCCGGGCTCTCGCTGTGGTTCTACTTCGCGAACTCGATCAACGTCGCGTCCAGCAGCCTGGTCGCCAACAGCGCACTGATCACGAAGGTGTACTTCCCGAGGCTCTCGGTCGCCGTGTCGCCCGTGCTGGCCGGGCTCGTCGATCTGCTGCTGGCGCTCGGTCTCGTGGCGGGAACGATGGGCTACTACGGCTTCGCCCCCGACCGGCGAATCTTGCTGCTGCCGGCATTCATCGCGCTTGCGCTCGTCACGTCGCTCGGGATCGGGCTCATCCTCTCCTCGCTGAACGTCCGCTACCGCGACGTCCGGTACGCGGTGCCCTTCGTGATGCAGATCTGGCTCTATGCGAGTCCGGTCGCCTATCCGTCGAGCGCCGTGGGCCAGGGCCTTCGGCGGACGGTCTACGGCCTGAACCCGATGACGGGCGTGATCGACGGGTTCCGCTGGGCCCTGCTCGGGAACGGGCGCCTTCACGCCGGCGAGCTGCTCGTCTCGGCCGGGTCGGCGTTCGTCCTGCTCGCTTTCGGAATCGTCTACTTCGCGCGGACCGAGCGCACCTTCGCCGACCTTGTCTAAGAACGCCGTCGAGATCCGGGGGATCGGCAAGGAGTACGTCCTTGGCGAGCGCCACACCTTTCCGACCCTGCGCGACGCGCTCATGCAGCGACGCCTGTCGGCCGGGAGGCGAGACAGGATCTGGGCCCTCCGCGACACGAGCTTCGACATCGCGCGCGGCGAGGCGGTCGGGATCATCGGCCACAACGGCGCCGGCAAGACGACGCTCTTGAAGCTCCTGTCGCGCATCACGCCGCCGACGACCGGAGAGATTCGGATCACCGGCCACGTCGCGTCGCTGCTCGAGGTCGGAACCGGCTTCCATCCTGAGCTGACGGGCCGCGACAACGTCTATCTCAACGGCGCAATCCTCGGCATGCGGCGACGCGAGATCCAGCGCAAGTTCGACGAGATCGTCGAGTTCGCCGGGATCGAGAGGTTCATCGAGACGCCCGTCAAGCGCTACTCGAGCGGTATGTACGTGCGGCTCGCCTTCGCAGTCGCCGCCCACCTCGAGCCCGACATCCTCATCGTCGACGAGGTCCTCGCCGTCGGCGACGCGGCATTCCAGCGCAAGTGCCTTGGGAAGCTCGGCGATGTCCGTTCGGAGGGACGCACCGTTCTCTTCGTGAGTCACAACATGTCCGCGATCCGAAGCCTGACCAATCGGGCGGTCTGGCTCGACCACGGCTCCGTCGCAGCAGACGGGCCCACAGCCGACGTGGTCTCCGAGTATCTGTCCGCCGTCGCCGGCGGCGAGCGAGGAGCCGTCGCAGACCTGCGCGACGATCGTCCGCGGCGGGCGAATCTGAAGCCGACCGCCCAGCGCGTCCGCTTCGAGTCGGTTGCGCTGATCACAGCCGACGGGCAGCCGGTCTCGCGCATCCCTCAGGGCAGCAGGCTGCGCTTCGAGGCGACGTTCCGCGTCAGCGAGCCGCTGCGCTTCCTCGAGCTGTACTGCCGCGTCAAGACGGGAGACAGCGTCCGGTTGTTCAGCAGCTTCTCCGAGCCGCAGGAGGATCTCGTCGCCGCAGGCTTCTACCGCGTCGTCTGCGAGTTCGAGGAAAACGACCTGCTGCCGAGCACCTACATCGTCGAGCTCGTCGCGAAAGGCGCCGAGAACGAGGACATCGTCCCGAATGCGCTCGTCTTCGAGGTCGAGTCGACGACGACCGCCGAGGAGGACTTCCGCTACGGACGGGCCAGCGGCGTCCTCCGCGTCGATTCGACGTGGACGGAGATCGAGCCGATTGAGGAGACCGTGCCCGCCGAAGCTTCGGTCTAGCCGCCGAGGCGTTCCACCTCGCGCACGATTCTCCCTGCGGCAACGGGCGCATCGAACGCCTGCTCGAAGAGGGTGCGCGCGCCGTCGCCGAGAACGTCTCGCAGGTCCGTGTCGCCCACGGCCCGTAGAACCGCCTCGGCATGCTCCGGCCCTGTCGTCGCCAGGAGCGAGTTGCGGCCGTCGGCGAGCTCCGGAATCCCGACGAGGCTGTCGGTGTGCGCGACGATGCAGTTGCCGAACGTGAGGCCGCTGAGGATGCGCGCGCTCGCCCCGGTGACGGTCGGGTTCGGCGCGAGGAGCACGTCCGCGGCGAAGAACTCGGCCGCGGGGTCTGTGATCTGGCCGCGCAGGCGGACTGCCGGGTGCTCGAGCCCGCGACGGAACTCATCCGGTGGCTCCTGGCCGCCGACGACGTGCACCTCGAATCCGTCCTGGCCGAGTGCGTCGGTCAGCAGCGGCAGGATCGATGGGACGAAGAGGTGGAGGCCCGAGATCGTGCCGATCCCCCGCAGGTGGCCGATCATCAGGATCCGCGGCTTCGGGTTGGGCTTGCCGGCAGCGCGGCGCTCTCGCCAGTCCGGACCGGCGAGGTCGGGCATCGGATAGTGCGCGTACCAGGCGTTGGCACCGTGGCGCGCCGCCCACTCCGCGTGGTGGCGGCTGAAGACGGCGACGCTCGGGAACTGCCGGAGAAGGCTCGCGGTGCGGCGGTCCGCATAGGCGAGGAACGACCGCTCGCTCGCCCTCCCGAGGAGGTTCCGCTCGGAGGGCGCGTACCGAGCGCGTACGCCTCGGGCGACGCCCGGCGGATGCGAGAGCGCGGCCAGGATGGGCACGTCGCTGCCTGCGGTCGCCGCAATCGCCTCGATCCCGAACGCGATCCCGGCGTCGGACCCCTCGAGCGCCCTCCCGACGCCCTCGGCCGCGCGGACCGACAGCAGCAGCTCGTCGTTACGCGGGTGGACGATCGAGCGCGCGAACGCCGCCCGCGCGCGCCATCGGCCCCTCGGTGCCGGCGGAGGCACCTCGACCACGCGCACGGTCGCGCCCAAGCGCTCCAGCGCCTCGAAGCGCTCGGGCGCGGTCGAATCGAGGAGGTATCCCGCCGGCAGCAGCACCGCTGTGACCTCGTGCCCGGCCGCGAGCAGCTCCGAGATGATGATCCAGGAGGCGATCGTGCTCCCCGAGTGCCCGAGGCTCGGGATGCCGCCGATGGCGAAGCCGACATTCATATCGCTCGCCGGTTACGCCGCTCGGCCGGCGAGCCTGCGCCGGATGCCGCCGCCGACCCGCCCTGCGAGTGGAGGAACGAGCTCACGTGCAGTTGCCGCGGTCTGGGCGGGCGCGAGCGGGAAAAGCGTCAGCGCCGCCGCGGTGTCGACGACGATGCCCTTCAGGCCGAGGTCGCGTTCGAGCGCCGTCTGCGCGTAGCGCGCATGGGCGCTCGCGCGGACGATCCGGCTGAGCCGAAGGCGCTCCGGGCGGGATGCCGGGCGTGACGTGGTCCGGAGACTTGCGAGGCGATCCGTCCAGTGCCGACCAGTCACGTCGATGTGGAAGCGAGGCCGGACCGTCTCGTAGCCGCGTGCTCCGACAGTGGCTCGCAAGGCGGGATCGCGCAGTGCGACGAGCGTGGCCCGCCAGCCTTCGGCGTCGTCGCACAGGTACCCGTTCACACCGTCGACGATCAGATCCTCGTAGGCCGGGATCCGACCCGCCACGACCGGCGTCGACGACGCCATCGCCTGGACCGCGCGGTTCGGCGAGGCGTAGCGCGCGGCCTCGTCGTTACGCGTCGGGACGACGGCGACATCCGAAGAGCGCAGCGCCGCCTCGGCCGCGGCGAGCGTCCATTGCACGTCGGCGTCGGCGTGATTCGA
>JAWVDL010000047.1:0-4338 GCA_033857355.1 Gaiellaceae bacterium
GGTCGTCGGCCGAGATCCCGTCGGAGTGCTGCGTCGAGACGAGAACGCGCTCAATCTCGACCGGGCGCTGGCGGCCGTCGTCGTCGACCTCGTACCGCACCGTCACCTGCGCCTTGCCGTCGGGCCGTAGGTACGGCAGGTCGCCGGCCTTCCGCACCTCTGCGAGCCGCTTGCAGATCTTGTGGGCGAGCATGATCGGGAGCGGCATCAGCTCCGGCGTCTCGTTCGACGCGTACCCGAACATCATCCCCTGGTCTCCGGCGCCGACCCGGTCGAGCGGGTCGTCGTCGCCCGGGTCGTGCTGAACCTCGTACGAAGCGTCGACGCCCTGGGCGATGTCCGGCGACTGCTCGTCGAGCGCGACGACGACGCCACACGTGTTCGCGTCGAAGCCCCACTCGGAATGCGTATAGCCGATCTCGGTGATCCGCTCGCGCACCAGTCGCGGGATGTCCACGTACGTGTGGGTCGAGATCTCGCCTGCGACCACGACCAGCCCGGTGGTGATCAGGGTCTCGCAGGCGACGCGGCCCTCGGGGTCGTCGGTGAGCACCGCGTCGAGGACCGAATCGGAGATCTGGTCCGCGATCTTGTCGGGGTGCCCCTCCGTGACCGACTCGGAGGTGAACAGGAACTCTCGCGCCATTCGGCCGCGAAGGCTACCCGAGCGCTCGGTTCGATCGTGGGTTACTTGATCTGGAGGAACGCCGTGAACTTGCCGGTGCCCGAGCCGCCCGTGCCGTACGCGACGAAGCTCGTGAGCGGCCGGAGGTTCTCGCTCTGGTTCGCGGGAATGGTGTTTCCGCTGAGCTGCGAGAGGCTCTCGATCAGCGACAGGCCGTCCTTGATGTTCGCGTACATCAGCGCGCTCGTCTGATCGGGCATCCCGGACGCGCTCTTCGCGTCCTTGAACGCCGCGTCGTCGTTGATCGACGCGCCCTTGCCGAAGTTCACGATCGCCTGCCTCGAGCTCGTGACGACGAGCTTCCCGTCGATCACGCCGTAGTCGACGGCGAACTGGCCGAGGTTCAGCTCCTTGACCGAGTGGCCACCGATCGTCGTCTGCTGGGCCTGTGCCCCGCCGGCCAGCGCTCCGAACTGCGCCACGAGCTGGTCGATCCCGGCCACGGCCTGCTGGGCATTGTCCGGCTCAGCGACCAGCGTGACGGCCGGGAACGGGGTTGCCGGCGACACCGACAGGACGGTCTCGTTCTTGAAGATCGGCGTGAGCTGCCGGATGAAGCCCATCGCGCTCTGTAGCTGCGGGACACCCGCACCTGCGGCGGAGTCGAGGCTCGAGAGGCTCGACCCGCCCTTGAAGTCGAGGACGAGCAGCGCGCCGGACGGCACGCTCCCGAGCAGCTTCGGCGCGTACGCCGCGGGCTGCTGCACTCCCTTCAGCGGCTGCCCCTTGACGCTCCCGTCGAGCTTCACGCCGTCGTCCTGTGCCACGAGCTCGGCGACCGCCCAGTCGAACGTTCCCTGCGCCGCGGCGCCCGCCCGGGCCTGCAGCGCCTGCTGGACCTGCGGGCCGTTGACGTACACCTTGGCCAGCGCATCCCCGCTCAGCTCGCCCGTCGCGGTCTTGAAGGTCGTGTCGTCGGAGAGCTTCTTCCCGCTCGCGCGGGTCTTGTAGGTGTCGATCGAGGCCTGCTTGTCGGAGATCACGGTCCAGTCGCCGACCTTCTCGGTCACGAGCGAGCCGGCCTTCTTGGCGTTCGCCTTCGCGACGAGGGCGTCGAACTTCCCCTGGTCCTTGGGCTGCGTGAGCGCGACGCCGCCCCCCGTGTTGGAGGCGTCGAGGACGACGAAGTCGAGCTCGGCGCCGAGCGCCGGCTTCACGTCGGTCTCCCAGTTCAGGCCGGAGCTGGTCTCGAAGCTCTGGCGCGTGCTCGCGAGGGTCTTGTCCTTGCCGGGAAACTTGGCGAGAAGCGTGTTCACGGTCTTCCACTGGCTCGAGGAGAGATCGGTGTTCACCGAGATGAAGACGGCAGCGTCCGCGGGACTCGCGTCGGCGCCGCTCGCGCCGCCCGACGCGCTGCTCGACTTGGTGCTCGACGATCCGCCGCACGCCGCCAAAAGCAACGCGAACGCGACGAGGGCGGCGGTTGCGAGGGCACGGTTCCAGATTCGGCGGGCGATCATTCGAGTCACTCCTCGGTCGGTTGGCGGCCCATCAACGCAGAGACCAGCTCTGACAGTAACTGGCCGGATAGGACAGCGCATACCCCTTCCGTGATCGGCAACTCGATGCCGACGCGGCGCGAGAGGTCTCGCAGGACGGGCGCAGTCGTCAGCCCCTCGACCACCTGCCCGATCGCGGCTGCGGCCTCGTCGGGCGTGGCGCCGCGCGCGATCAGCTCCCCGGCGTGGCGATTGCGTCCGTGCCTCGACCAGCACGTCACGACCAGGTCGCCCATCCCGGCGAGTCCCGAGAACGTCTCCGCGCGAGCGCCGAAAGCCTCGCCGAGCCGAGCCATCTCGACGAGCCCGCGGGTGATCAGCGCGGCCTTCCCGTTGTCCCCCAGGCCGAGGCCGTCGACCCCGCCGGCCGCGAGCGCGATCACGTTCTTGGCCGCTGCGCAGAGCTCGACGCCGACCAGGTCGTCGTTGACATAGACGCGGAAGACCGACGAGTTGATCGCGTCCTGCAGCTCTTCGGCCAGGTCGGGATCCTCGCTGGCGATCACGGTCGCCGTCGGGAGGCCGTCCGCGATCTCCTCGGCCATGTTCGGTCCGGACAGGACGGCGACTCGCCGTCCCGTGACGCAGGTCGAGAGCCGCTCGCCCGTCGCCGGATCGAGCCCCTTCGTCAGGCTGAGGACGGGGGCGCTCCCGGGCAGGGCCGCGGCCACGTCCGCGAAGGCCAGGCTGGGAACGGCCAGGACGATCAGCTCGGCATCGTCCGGAAGCTCCGGCAAGGCGACGGCGCTGACGCCCTTGAGATCGACCGTCTTCGCGTAGCGCGGGTTGCGCCCGGTCTCGGCGATCGCGCGTGCCTGCTGCGCGTCGCGGCAGGCGAGCGTCACGTCGTGACCACGCTCTCGCAAGAGATGCGCGAACACCGTTCCCCAGGAGCCGCAGCCGACGACGACGACTCTCATGAGCGGCTGACGAAGTCGATGGTCACGGGAACGCCCTGCAGCTTGAACCTGTCACGCAGCTGATTCTCGACCCAGTAGCCGTAGTCGCGCGTGATCAAGCTGCGGTCGTTGACGAAGAACCGGAAACGCGGCGGCCGGACGCCGGTTTGCGTGCCATAGAGGAGATTCAGCTTCCGGCCGCGGCGGGCGGGCGGCTGCCGCGCCTCCCGGAGCTCGGCGAGGAACTTGTTCAGCTCGGGGGTCGAGATCCGCGCATTGTGCTTCTCGAACAGCTCCTCGACCTTGTCGAGGACGCGCGCCACACCGCGGCCCGTCTTCGCCGAGACCGCGACGATCGGTGGGCGCTGGCGCAGCCGCCGCTCGAGCTCCGGCTTGACGTCGTCGAGCGCAACCGTCCCGATGTCCCACTTCGACAGGACCACGAGCGTCGAGGACTGCGCCTTGCGCGCGACGTCGGCGACGGACAGGTCCTGCTCGACGATGCCCTCGCTCGCGTCGACGAGCACGACGGCGACGTCCGCCCGCTCTGCGGCCTCGAGCGCCCGCAGCTCCGAGTAGTACTCGATTCCCTGCCGCTGCTTCCGCTTGCGCCGCAACCCCGCCGTGTCGACCAGGACGAAGGTGCGCTCGCCGCGTACGAGGATCGTGTCGATCGCGTCGCGCGTCGTTCCCGGAACCTCCGAGACGATCACGCGCTCCTCCCCGAGCAGGGCGTTCAGGAGGGACGACTTGCCAACGTTCGGACGGCCGAGGATGGCGACGCGAATCGCCTCCTCCCCGGTCTCGGCGCGGCCCTCGCCCGGAAGCATCTCGACGACCGTGTCGAGCAGGTCGCCGGTGCCGTGGCCGTGCAGGCCGGAGAGCGGGATCGGGTCGCCCAGGCCGAGGCGGTAGAACTCGGCGGCTTCGAAGTCGCGCGAGGGGTCGTCGATCTTGTTCGCGATCACGAGCACGGGTTTGTTCGAGGCGCGCAGGAGCTCGGCGATCTCCTCGTCGCCCGGTGTGATCCCGGCACGTGCGTCGACGACGAAGAGGATGAGGTCGGCCGCCTCGACCGCGGTACGGGCCTGGTCGACGATCGAGCGGGTGATCGGCGCCTCGTCCGCCACGTCGACGCCGCCCGTGTCGATGAGCAGGAACCGCTTGCCGTTCCACTCGCACACGAGCTCCTTGCGGTCGCGGGTGACCCCCGGCGTCTCGTGCACGACGGCGGCGCGTGTGGCGGTGAGGCGGT
>JAWVDL010000048.1:0-6433 GCA_033857355.1 Gaiellaceae bacterium
GCGCTCGTCGTCCGCGTTGCCGGCACGCCGGACGCGACGTGGTTCCTCGAGAGCGGGCGACTCGCCGACGAGGCGATCCGCGACGTCATGCAGCGCGACGGCGCGCCGGTCGAGACGCTGACGACGATCCTCGACTTCGGCTGCGGCTGCGGCCGGGTCACCCGGCGCTGGGCAGGGCTCCACGGCATCCGCGTCAGCGGCAGCGACCGCGACGAGCGCGCGATCGAGTGGTGCCGCCGAAACCTGCCTTTCGCCGAGTTCGAGACGAACGGGCTCGCACCGCCGCTCGTGTTCGACGACGAGGCATTCGACCTCGTCTACGCGCTGTCCGTGCTCACTCACCTTCCGGAGGAGCTTCAGCTGCTCTGGCTGCGGGAGCTCCACCGCGTCCTGCGGCCCGGCGGGCGCCTGGTCGTCTCCACCCATGGCGAGCACTACGCGAGCCGTTTGGACGCCGGCGAACGCGCGCGTTTCGAGGCCGGCGAGCTGGTCGTGCGCTGGCAGGAGGCCGCCGGCTCGAACCTCTGCGCCGCCTACCACCCGCGCAGCTTCGTCGAGAGCACGCTTCTGCCGGCAGGATTCGCGCTGGCCGATTTCGTGGAAGAAGGAGCCAAGGGCAACCCCGCCCAGGATCTCTACCTGCTGCGCAAACGATGAACGAATGCCGAGTCGACACCTGGGCCGAGCTGCAGGAAGCCCTGTTCGAGGAATCGTGGAAGGAAGAGATCGGCCGCTTCCGCTCCAACCTCGCCTTCCGTGGCCGCAACGACGCGACCGACGACCTGCGCACGAGCCTGATCCGCCTCGGCGGCGACCTTCCGGCGCAGGAGGGCCACCTCGTCCGGAACTTCCGCAAGTACGCGGTCGCGGGCGCCGCCGAGCAGGACTCCCTGTGGAACTGGCTCGCGCTCGGACAGCACCACGGCCTTCCGACGCGCATGCTCGACTGGACGTACTCGCCGTACGTGGCACTCCATTTCACCACCGCCGATCGCAAGCAGTTCGATCGCGACGGCGCCGTGTGGACGCTCGATTACGTCCGGGCGCACCAGCTCGCACCCGCCCAGCTGCGGGAGGCGCTCGACCACGAAGGCGCCAACGTGTTCACGACGGAGATGCTGGCCACCGCCGCGCCACGCCTCGGCGACCTCGCGCGCCTCGGCGAGAATTTCGTCGTCTTCGTCGAGCCGCCCTCGTTCGACGCGCGGATCGTCAACCAGTTCGCGCTCTTCTCGCTGATGTCTCGGCCAGACGGGTCCCTCGATACATGGTCGGAGGAGCACGCAGAGCTCGTGCGAAAGATCGTGATCCCCGCCGGCCTCAAGTGGGAGGTGCGGGACAAGCTCGATCAGGCCAACGTGACCGAACGCGTCCTCTTCCCGGGGCTGGACGGGCTCTCGCGCTGGCTCGCGCGGCAGTATGTCCCGAGGGTGTCGTGATCGTCTCGGCCCACGTGGCGACCGGCGCGGCGGGCGGCGCGGCCATCAGATCGCGGCTCGCAGCGGTCGTTCTGGGAGCCGGCCTGCACGCCGTCGGCGACGCGATCCCGCACCGCGACATTCGCTCGCGACGTTTCGAGGTCTGCTCGGGCGTCGCCGGGCTCGCCGCCCTGGCTTGGCGGCGCGGTCTGCTCGACCCGGCAACCCTCGGCGCCGCGGCATGTGCGGCCCCGGACCTCGAGCACGTGCTTCCGTTTCCGCGGCCGGGCGGGCGAAAGCTGTTCCCCACCCACCGCGTCGCGGGATGGCACCGCTCGGGCGGGATCCCCGCCTGGGCGCAGCTCGCCGGCGCCGGTGTGATCCTGGCGCTCGTGCTACGCGATTAGAGGCCCAGCCGCTCGAGCGTCGCGTCGTCGCGGCGCCACTTGGGCTTCACCTTGACCTGCAGCTCGAGGAAGACCTTGTGGCCGAGCGCGTGCTCGATCTCGTGCCGGGCCCGCATCCCGATCTCGCGGATCATCGCGCCCTTCTTCCCGATCAGGATCTGCTTCTGCGACTCGGTCTCGACGAGCACGAACGCGCGCACGACCTTCTCCCCGACCTCGTCGACCTCGACGGTGATCGAGTGCGGCACCTCCTCGCGCGTGAGCTGGAGAGCCTTCTCGCGCACCAACTCGGCGATCTGATCCTCGATCGTGAGATCGGTGCGCTGATCGGTCGGGAAGTAGAGCGGCCCCTCCGGCAGCAGGGCGACGAGCTCTTCGCGGAGCGCAGGAAGTCCCTCCTTCGTGACCGCGCTGACGGGATGCAGCGCCAGGAAGTCGCCGAGGCGTGCGGCCGTCTGCATCTGCGAGGCGATGTGGCCCCCCTTCAGCCGGTCGACCTTGTTCAGCGCGATGACGACCGGGACGCCGAGGTCGAAGACGCGCTTTGCGATGAAGCGGTCGCCGGCACCGATGTGCTCCCGCGCCGAGAGGACAAACAACACGGCCTGGACGTCTTCGAAGGAGGAGTCGACGGTGCGCTGCATTCGCGTCGTGAGCGCGTCCATCGGCCGTTGGAAGCCGGGCAGGTCGACGAGCACGAGCTGATGGTCCTCGCCGTTGGCGATCCCGAAGATGCGCCGACGGGTCGTGTGCGGCTTGTCGGAGACGATCGCGACCTTGCCGCCGGCGAGGGCGTTCACGAGCGTCGACTTGCCCACGTTTGGCCGGCCGGCGACGGCGACGAAGCCGGATTTCACAGCACGAATCCGTCCGGCAGGAGGTCGTCCGGCGTGCGCGTTACGATCTCACCATGGTTGTCTTTGTAGACAACGCGATCGAGCTTGAACTCGCTGAGCCATTGGCGGCACCCGCCGCACGGCGACGCGGTGATCGCGATCGCTTCGAGGTCGCCAGGTTTCAGCCCATCCGTGACGGCCCGTGAGATCGCCGCCCGCTCCGCGCAGACTCCGAGCGGATACGACGCGTTCTCGACGTTGACGCCCTCGACGGTCCGACCGTCGCGTGCGAGCACGACCGCGCCCACGAGGAAGCGCGAGTACGGCGCGTACGCCCGCTCGGCCACTGCGACGGCGTGCTCGTAGAGCTCGCGATCGGTCACGCAAACACCTGGAAGAGCACGAGGGTGACGAGCGCTCCGAGCACGCTCCCATAGAGCACCTCGAGCGCCGAGTGCACCCCCGATTCCACCCGTGTCTGCGCGACGAGCAACGCCATGATCAGGGTGATCGTCGAGATCAGGAAGCGATGCTGCCCCTCGCCGACCACGTAGGTCGCCGCCATCCAGCCCGAGAATGCGAGCGCCGCGTGTCCGGACGGAAGGCCGCCACGAAGCGGCGTGCCGGAACGCGTCAACGCCTTCGTCCCGATCACGATGAAGATCGTCAGGACGAGCGCGATCAAAGTGAGGTTGAAAGGCGCGTTCCGCACACGCTCGAGCAGACGTCCGCTCGGGTCTGAGAGGCGGCTCGCAAAGACGAGGTAGCCGACGGCTACGGCATTGATCGTTGCGATGAGCACCGCGCCGGCCGCGACGTCCTTCGCGAGCTTCGCATGCGGGTCGAAGGAAGTCGTCGCGAGGTCGATCGCGCTCTCGAGCGCCGAGTTCAGCATCTCGGCGATCAGCACGAACGCGATCGAAAGGAGCAACGCGATCAGCTCGGTCTTGGTCACGCCCGAGGCGAACGCCAACACGAGCACGACCACGGCCACGGCGAAGTGGATCCTCATGTTCCGCTGCGTGCGGAGCACGTGGATGATGCCCTCGAAGGCGTAGTTGAAGCTGTCGAGGACGGACGGCGCCCGCCGTGGCGTGCTCATGCGGCGAGCGAGCGCTCCCGCGCTTCCATCTCGTCGCCGTGGTCGTACCCGAGCAGATGGAGCAGCCCGTGCACGAGGGGCGCTCGCCAGGCCTCACCGACCACCTGGGGGCACAGGATCGCGTCGCCGAGCTGGCGCGGCAGACCGGGCTGGAGTGGCTCGCGCCCGTCTATCGGAAACGAGAGTACGTCCGTCGCCTCGTCGACCCCGAGGTGCTCCCGCTTGAGCGTGCGCATCTCCTCGGGCCCGACGAAGGCAAGGCCGAGCTCGCCCTCCTCGACTCCTTCGCTGCTGAGGACGCGGCGGGCGAGTGCCGTTGCAGCGGCCTCGTCCACCTCAACCCCGCTGCGGTTGTCCACGTCGACGGAGACCATCGCCCCTACTTGCGCCGTTGAGTGCCCGTCTCCTCGGTGTGCAGCTTGTACGCCTCGACGATTCGCTGGACGAGCTTGTGCCGCACCACGTCCTGGTTCGAGAAGCGCACGAACGCGATCCCGTCGATGTTGCCGAGGATGTCCTGCACCTGGATCAGCCCGGAGGCCTGCTCGCGCGGGAGGTCGATCTGGGTGACGTCGCCGGTCACAACGACCCTCGAGCCGAACCCGAGGCGCGTGAGGAACATCTGCATCTGCTCGGGCGAGGTGTTCTGCGCCTCGTCGAGGATGATGAACGAGTCGTTGAGCGTGCGGCCGCGCATGAACGCGAGTGGGGCGACCTCGACGATGCCCTTCTCCATGTACGAGTTCAGCCGGTCGGCCTCGAGCATGTCGTAGAGGGCGTCGAAGAGCGGGCGCAGGTAAGGGTCGACTTTCGCGAGCATGTCACCCGGGAGGAATCCGAGCCGCTCGCCGGCCTCGACTGCAGGCCGCGTGAGGATGATCCGCGCCACCTGCCGCTCCTGCAGCGCCGCGACCGCAAGAGCCATCGCGAGGTAGGTCTTGCCGGTTCCGGCCGGGCCGATCCCGAACGTGACCGTGCACTGGCGGATCGCGTCGACGTAGCGCTTCTGGTTGACGGTCTTGGGCGCGATCTTCTTGCCGCGGTGGCGCCAAACGACGTCCTCGAAGACGTCGCGGATGTCGGCAGCCTCGTCGAGCGCCCCGAGCACCGCGTCGACCGTCCCCGGCCCGATCTCGTGACCGCCCTCCACGAGCTCGACGAGCTCGTCCACGACGGCGCGGGCCTCGACGACGTGACCGTCGTCGCCCTCGATCGTGAGCCGGTTCCCACGCAGGAGAATCGTGCATTCCAGGCGGTCGCGGAGCGCGTCGAGCACGCCGTCGCCGACTCCGGCCAGCTCGGCCGCGACGTCGTTCGAGATGTCCAGAACTTCCTGCATCGCGGTCAGTGTAGGGACACCGCCCGCAGCGTCGCCCGCACGCCCCCAACCACCCCCAAGGGCACTCCCGGTGCCCCTGCGAACACGCTAGCGAGATCGACTTCGCGTGTCTGTGCCAAGACCGTGCCGAATGGCCCTACGCAAGCTTCTCGCGCACGATCTGACTGACCGCGGATCCGTCAGCGCGACCGGAGATCTGCGGCATGACGTCAGCCATCACGCGGCCGAAGTCGCGCATGCTCGTAGCACCGTTCTCCGCGATCGCGTCGTCGACGATCTCCTCGAGCTCGTCCTCGCCGAGCGGGTCGGGCATGAACTCGCGCAGCACCTCGAGCTCGCGGCGCTCCCCCTCGGCCTGCTCCGGCCGGCCGCCGCTGCGGAAGGCCTCCTCAGCCTCGATCCGCCGCTTCCGCTCGCGCTGCAAGACCTGCAGCTCCTCGTCGTCCGACAGCGGCCGCTGCAGCTCCTTTTCGGCGGATTTCAGACTCGACAAGATCAGCCGCAGCGTGTCCCGGCGGTCGTTGTCCCTCGCAAGCATGGCCTGCTTGACCTCGTCCTCCATGCGCGCGATCAGGCTCACGGCGCGCTCCCGAGGATGTGCCAGTGCAGATGGAAGACCTCCTGGCCGCCGCCGGGTCCGACCGCGATCTGCACCCGGTAGTCGTGCAGGCCCGCATCGCGCGCGGTGTCGGCCATGAACTCCAGCATCCGCTTCGACTCGTCGGCGGAGAGCTCGCCTACATCGCGGAAGGTCTCGAGGTGGCGCTCGGGGATCACGAGCACGTGGACGTCGGCTCGCGGGTTGAGGTCGCGGAAAGCGACGAAGCCCTCGGCGCGCCCGACCACGTCCGCGGGCACCTCGCCGGCGACGATGCGACAGAAGATGCAGTCCTCAGGCAGCGAGGATCCCCTCCTTCGAGACCGCGACCGCACGCGTACGCACGAGTTCGCCGACGGGGCCGTCGACCAGCCAGGGTGAATAGTCGCCGCCGTAGCCGCGGCCGGGACGATCGACGAGGACGCTGTCCTCGCACCCGAGCTTTGTCCGCCAGCGTGCGTGGCAGGCGGCCTCGGAAGCCGCCCGCAGACGAGCACTGCGCGCCTTCTTCGTCGCGGCCGGGACCGGATCTTCGGTGGAGGTGGCGGTTCCCGGCCGAGGCGAATACGGAAAGACGTGCACCTTGGTGAGCCGTGCCTCCGCAGCGACGGCGAGCGTCCGTTCGAACGCAAGGTTGTCCTCCGTCGGGAAGCCCACGATCACGTCGCTCGTGAGGTTGAAGTCCTCGAGCGCGGTGAGTCTGCGCAGGAAGGTCGCCGCGGTGTAACGCCGG
>JAWVDL010000049.1:0-5084 GCA_033857355.1 Gaiellaceae bacterium
GCCAGTACAGGGCCTGGGAGGACGGATCGGCGGAGCCTCGGACGAAGCTGTAGGCGATCGGAGTCAGGTTCCAGGAGGCCGCGAGTGCGAGTGCGACGACGGCGGGGACGAGCGGCTGCCAGCGCCGGAGCGAGAGCGCCAGCACGGCGATCGGGATCGCGACGAAGCGGAAGCGTCCGACGTTTTCCCCGAGTCCCGACGGGATCGCGAAGGCCGTGAGGCACGCCAGCGCGTAGATCCCGAAGAAGAAGCGCAGCACGCGCGCCCGCTCGACGCGCCAGGTGAACAGGAGGCCAACCGCGCAGAACGCGAGGCTGGCCGAGAGCTGGAGAGCGGAGTACGGGAACAGCCCGCGGTCCGGAAACGCCCGCCAGAGCAGGGCGCCGACGACCGCGGTGCCGAGGACGACCGCTCCGGGCCGAACCATGTCGCGGCTGGATCTCGAGGCGGCCACTCCGGCGAGCACGACGGCGAGCAGCACGAATGCCAGCGGGCTGGCCGCAAACGTGAGCACCACGCAGGCGGAAAAGGGCAGGAGCCGCCGTGCGCTCAGGGCGACGAGCGCGAGCAGCGCGCACGCCAGCCCGAGCGTGTACGGGAAGGCCGCCGACTCGACCCAGAGTGCCGAAACCCCCGTGAACGCAACGGCGGGCCACTGGCCGACCGCGCTCCATTCGCGCCGGACGAGCGTGGCGAAGGCGCCGGCCGCGAGAGCGGTGCTGACGACCGCGAGCAGCTTGATCCCGACAACCGCCGCGAGTGGGTAGTAGAGGAGGCTGTAGGTGACGAAGCTGTATCGCCCCGCGTACCAGAAGTTGTTCCAGAACGTGAAGCCGTGCGCGATGAAGACGCTCCGCTGGTAGACGTGCGCGGCAAGGTCGGTGCCCGGAGGCCCGAGCCAGACGAGGAGCGCGGCGCCGGCGGCCGCGGCGGCAGCGTGCAGCAGCGCGGGGCGAGCTGCGCGGATCATGCGAGGTCGACCACCCAGATTCCGAGCAGCCCGGCAAGCGCGGCGAGCCCCGGCACGAGCGCGGCGATCGCGATCCGGCGCCGGACCGTCCGGCTGCCGAGCGCGAAGACGCCGGCGAGGCCGAAGGTGATGCCGACGAGCGTCTCGACCGCATGCAGGGCGATCCCGGTCGCCACCGCCGGCGCCAGGCTGACCTGCCGGTGCTGGAGCGTCACGGCGACCGCGGCCGTCGTGACGCCGATATTGCCGGGCGAGAGCGGGATCATCGTGGCGATCTCGAGCACGGCGACGATCATGAAGCCTGCTGCCCAGGGATGACCGACGCCGAGAGCAGCCGCGCAGCACCCCGCGGCGAGGACCCGGGCGCCGATCCCGACCGCGACGCACGCCGTGAGGACAGCCGCCAGGCGTGGCGCGCGCGCAAGTCCCCGGGCAGAGTCGGCGAGTCGCGCCACCCGTGTGGCGCGCAGCTTGTGCCGGAGGAGGTACAGCGCCGCGCCCGCAATCACGACCGCTGCGACGAACAGGAGCCCGGCACGAGCACCCGCCGGCACCGTCAGCGTGGCACCGACGAACAGGAGACCGGTCAGAATCGCCCGCACACTCCCGACGGTTGCCCAGATCCCGGTGACCGTGAACGCTCGTCCTCCGGCCGGGACGAGGCGCGAGACGAGCGCGATGCGAACCGCCTCGCCGGCCGGAGGCGGGGAGAACGTGCTCGCAAGGCCGCCGACGGCGTAGCGCCACGCGATCGGCCGCACCGGCACGCGCAGGCCGCAGGCGAGCAGCGCCGTGCGCCACGCACAGGCGGAGGAGACCGCAGAGGCCAGGAAGCCGACTGCCGCCGCACCGAGGAACAGCGGATTCGCGCCGGCGAGGCGGCCGAAGCCCCGGGCAACCTCGGCGAACGTTCGGGGCGCGGTCACGGCCGCGACGGCGATCGCAACCACGACCGCAAACCCGGCGGCGATCCGCACTGCATTCATCGAAGGCGCGCGCGTGATGTGCAATCGTTCACGCCACGGGCTGAACGGCGCCTGAATGTCAGGCCGCGGGTAGCCGGATCACGAAGCGGCCGCCGTCTGCCGAAGCGGACGCGATCACGTCGCCCGAGGCGGCGCGCGCAAGGCGCCGCGCGAGTGCGAGGCCGAGCCCCGCGCCGGTGCCCACCTCGCGGCCGGCCCGGCCTCGCGCGGCGGGCTCGAAGATCGCCTCCTGCTCGTCCGCCGCGATTCCCGGGCCGTCGTCGTCGACGGTGAACAGGACGCTGTGATCGGCCCGCGCGACGGACATGTGGACCTGATGGCGGCCGTAGAGGCAGGCGTTCTCGAGCACCGGGTGGAGGATCCGCTCGGCGAAGTCCGAGTCGACGCCGACCCGTAGCGCGGCGGGCGGGTCCGCGACCGTGAGCTCGACCTGCCGCTGCGCAGCGAGCTCCGAGCAGCTCTCGGCCGCCCTGCGCGCGGCCCGGCCCGCGTCCGCAACGCCCGACGGGCCACTCTCGTGTCGCGCCGCCGAGACGAGCGTCTCGACGATCCTCGCCAGTTGCTCGGCATTCGCGAGGACGACCGAGAGCGCCGTGCGGTAGTCGTCTTCGCTGCGGTTCCGCCGGAGAGCGAGCTCCGCCTCCGCGATCAGCTTCGCAAGCGGCGTGCGCAACTCGTGCGAGACCTCGTTCGAGAACAGCCGCTCATGGCGCAGGCTCGCGGCGATGCGGTCGAGCAGCGCGTCGAGGGTTGCGCCGAGCCGCGTGAGCTCGTCGTGCGGCTCGCCGAGGTCGAAGCGACGGTCGAGCTCGGTCTCGCTCCAGGCAGACGCCTGCTCGGTCATCTGTGCGACGGGCCGAAGCGCGGACCGCAGCAGCCACCAGACGGCGAAGCCCACGATTGCGAGCAGGGACACGGCGAATCCCAACGATGCGATGAGCGCGAGCTCACGTGTCCGCTCGTAAGGAGCAAGCGACATGCCCGCCACGAGCGTTCCGACGCGGCGTCCGTCGTCGGCGATCGGAACCGCGTAGAGGCGCTCGTCCCTGTGGGGAACGTTGCGGAAGCCGCGCGGGCCGTTGACGAGCGACCGGGCGGCGGCCGCCGTCTCGGGGCGTGAGGTGGGCGCCTCCAGGGGCTGGTCGCCCTTGAAGATCCAGATCCTGCTCGTGCTCAGCGTGTCGTCGGCGGTCTCGGCCAGATGGATCCGCCCGTTGACGACCCGGAGCAGCGCGAGCTCCGAGTCGGCGCGCTGGCGCAGGAACGCGTCTGCATCCCGTGCGGTCGTGTGCGCCAGGATCACGTTGAACCCGAGCGTCGCGGCCCCGAGCGCGAACGCCAGAGCGAGCAGGACGATCAGCAACAACCGGTTGCGAACGTCCCGAAAGCGCTTCATTCGAGCACGTACCCGACGCCGTGCACCGTGCCGATCTTTGGAGCCTCGGGCAGGGGTGCGAGCTTTCGCCGCAGCCGCGCGACGTAGGCGTCGAGCGTGTTGTCGCGGACGAAGGCTCCGTGCGGCCATGCCGTTCGCACGAGATCGCGTCGGCGTACCGTCTCCCCCGGGCTGGACACGAGCTTCGCAAGCAGCCGGAACTCGGTCGGCGTCAGCGAAATCTTGGTGTCGCCGACGAACGCGGCGTGCGCCACCGGATCGAGCCGCAATGATCCGCTCGAGACCGTCACGTCAGTCCCCGCACGCCTGAGCAGCGCGTGGAGCCGCGCGACCAGCTCGGCGAAGGCGAACGGCTTCGTGACGTAGTCGTCGCCGCCCGCTGCGAAGCCGGTCACGCGGTCGGTCACCGCGTCGCGCGCGGTGAGGAAGAGCACGGGCGTCTGAACGCCCTGAGCACGCAACGCCTGGCACACGTCACGCCCGTCCGCATCGGGCAGGCCGATGTCGACGATGAGGAGATCGGGCGACTCGCGCTCGAACCGTTCGAGCAGCTCCTTGCCGGTCTGCGCGCCCGCGGTCTCGAAGCCCTCCTCCTGCAGACCGCGGAGCAGCACACCCCGTAGATCGAGATCGTCCTCGACGACCATGATCTTGGCTGCCAGCACGTGCTGAGCGTAGCGAGCGGCCCTCGAACGGGAGCGCTGCATTCAGGGAGCATTCATGCGGTCGCGCCTACGCTCGTGACATGCGGCACGCGCGGTTTCCCGTCCTCACCTTGCTCACCCTGGCGCTAGCAGCCGGCTGTGGAAGCGGGTCGAAGCAGGCCGCCCCGGACACCACTGCGGCCCCGCCCGCCACCACCGCCGCGCCCAAGGCGACCACCGCCTCAAAGGCGCCGGGCGCGCTTCTCCCCGAGGCCACGTCGGCGGCGCAGGGAGACATCCCGGACAACCAGGTCTTCGTGACCTTCACGGGCTCGGCGTTCTCGATGAAGACGCCAGAGGGCTGGACGCAGTCCGGCCGCGGCAAGAACGTGACCTTCCGCGACAAGAACAACATCGTTCGCGTGGTCGTCGCGGGCGGCCCCCAGCCGTCCCTCGCGTCCGTCAAGCGGGAGGTCGCGGCGCTCGCCGGCGCGCAGCTCGAGAATCCGCCGGTCGCGCTGAAGATCGGCGGCCTCCCGGCGGTGAAGGCCGTCTATTCCACCAAAAGCGCTCCGAACCCCGTGACGGGAAAGAGCGTGCAGCTGATCGTCGATCGGTACGAGCTCGGCCGCGGCGGCAAGCGCGCGACTGTCGACCTCGGAACGCCCGTCGGAGTCGACAACGTCGACGCGTACCGGCTGATGATCGAAAGCTTCCGGCTGCGGTGACCTCCCTGTACCGCGAGCCCGAGCGCCGCGAGGAGCTGGCGTGGGGCGCGCTGGAGTTTCACGATGTCTTTCGTATCTACCGCTCGGGGCCCGCGGAGACCGTCGCCCTGCGCGGGCTCGAGTTGCGCATCGAGCCGGGCGAGCTCGTCGCCGTCTTCGGGCCCTCGGGCTCGGGGAAGAGCACCATGCTGCGGCTCGCGGCCGGGCTCGAGCAGCCCTCGGCCGGTGAGGTTCGCTCCCTCGGCCTCTCGCTGGGCCGGCTCGACGACTCCCGTCTCTCGGATTACCGCGCCGGACGGCTCGCGCTCGTCCTCCAGAGCGGGAACCTCTGGCCCGAGCTGACGGCGCGCGAGAACGTGG
>JAWVDL010000050.1:0-5365 GCA_033857355.1 Gaiellaceae bacterium
CAGGACCTCGGGATGGTCGGGACGAGCTCGATGGCCCACGGGACGGGCCGTCGCGTCGAGGGCGGGCTCCATGCGTCGATTCGCTTCCCCGGCCTCGAGGTCGGGACGGTCGGCGGCGGGACGACGCTGCCCTCGGCCCGCGACTGGCTCGCCGCGCTCGGCTGCGCCGGGCCCGGGAAGGTCTACCGCTTCGCCCAGATCGTCTCCGCCGCGGCATTGGCCCTCGAGATCTCGGCCTCGGCTGCCATGGCCACTGCAGGAAGCGAGAACTTCTTCAAGGCGCACCATGAACGGGGTGGTCTTCGCTGAGCGGAGACCGGATTCCGCCCCATCACGATCCGGCGTGCTGGGGCTGCGGCGACAATCCACTTGGAATCAAGCTCGCACTGCCGCAGGAGGAGGACCTCGAGGAGTACGAGGCGTACTTCCACTTCGACGAGCGCCACCAGGGCGGACCTGGGCTCGCGCACGGCGGAATGGTCTCCGCCGCACTCGACGAGGCGTGCGGCCTGCTCGCGACGTGGTACCGCTTCCCGGCCGTGACCGCCCGGATCTTCGTCCGCTATCGCCGGCCTGTGCCGATCAACACCGAGCTGCTCGCGCGGGCCGAGCTCGAGTCGGGCCACGGGCGGCGGATGCACGTGCGCGGCACGATCAGCGACGGCGACGAGGTGCTCGCGGAGGCGCGCGGGGCCTTCCTCCACGTTCCGCTCGAGCACTTCCTGTCGACCCCGGAAGGGCGTGCGGCCGGAGAAGCCTGGCGCCAGCGCCTCGAGGGGGACGCGCCTACTTCTTGATGTGCAGGTTGATCCCGAGCAGGACGAGCGGCCAGAGCAGGATGGCGAGAACGGCCGAGGCAAACTGCCGCACGGTGTTGAGATGCGACAGATAGTGGTGCGTCGAGGCGACCACGACGCCTACGACCACGTAGAGCACGAGGATCAGCTTGCGGGGGAAGAACATGCGTGAATCCTCTCACGCGGTCGGCCGCTCCAAACCCGGAAGGGTGATCTGAAGCGCCACTCGGCTGCCGATACAGGGGAAACCCCCCGAACGGAGCGAGGCCACCGTGTTCCGTTTCTTCGTCGTCGCCGTCCTTCTGGTCGGTGCCATGATCTGGATCAAGGACGACCGCGTGCTCGAGCGCTCGGGAATCCTCGGCTACTGCAATGCCGTCGCGCCGCCCTCTGGACAGGACGGAGACTGGCATGCCTGCAAGAAGGGCAAGCTCTCCGGGGCGCCCGACCTGTCGCTGAAGTCGTGCACGAACGCCGGCTACGTCGGCAAGGTCGCGTACTGGCGCTGCCCCGCGCCGATCGACGCGAACGTCGCGCGCCAGTAGGAGGGGTCAGACCCCTGACGCGTCCGGATAGGACGGGTCGTCGCGGATCGAGTCGAGGTCGGAGTCCTTCGCGGCCCACTCGGTGAGCTTCGGATTCCGCTCGAAGCCGATGCGCAGATGATCGAGGGCCTGCCCGCGCTCGCCGGCGAGCGCGTAGTAGCACGCGAGCTGGTAGTGCAGGGTTGGATGCTCCGGATGCTCCGCGAGCCCTTCCGAGGCGATCTCCGCGGCGCGCGCATAGTTCCCGGCGGCATACGCGGGCTCGGCTGCGAAGTAGTACTCCCACGGCGACACCGGGAACTCATTCGCGGGCGGGCCGCCGATGACGAGCGCGGTCGTCCCGTCCTCCTGCGCGAGCGCGTGCCTGCGTGCTGCAAGATCGGGGACGAACACGAGCGTCACGGCCGGCGCCCCGACGTTTTCCCCGTTGACGGTGAAGGTCGCGCGCCCGGAGACGACGACATACAGCTCCGCGTGCGCGCCAGCCCCCGACCCGGTCTCGTCGTGCTCCTCGATCAGCTCCTCGCCGGCGTTCGCCGTGTACCCGTTGATCCCGAACGGGCCCACGCCGAGCCGCCGCCGCCGCGGAAGCCAGTGGATGCCTGCGACCGAGATCGGCTCGACCTCGCCGAGCCGGACGACGCGGAACGACTCGTCAGCCACGTGCGCGCGCCCGGTTCACGAAGACGTTGTCGCGTGCGGACGCGATCCCGACGGCGACCGCGCCCGTCAGCACCGCCGCCTCGCCCAGCGTCGAGGCCTCGACGCGCGGCGGATACGGCGTCCACTTGGCGAGCAGCGCGCGCACGGGTTCGAGCAGGAGGTCGCCGTTCGCTCCCAGCCCACCGCCCAGGACGACGAGCTCGACGTCCGCGACCGCGGCGATCGGTGCGGCGTGCAGCGCGATCCGGCGCGCGAGCTCCTCCACCACGGCGAGCGCGGTCGCGTCGCCCGCCCGCGCGGCCGCGAAGATCGATCGGCCGTCGTAGGGCGGGTTGAGCGCGCTGCCCGGCGCCCGCGCGGCCGCGTCGCGGGCGAGCTCGGAGATCGCCTGCGCGCACGGATCGACCGCCTCGTGGTTCGCGCCGAGCGCATAGTCGAGCTCGCCGGCGGCGCCGTGGTGCCCGCGGTGGAGCTCGCCGCCGAGCACCAGGCCCGCGCCGAGACCGGTGCCGACCGAGAGGAAGACGAAGTCGTCGATCCCGCGGGCGATCCCGCGCGACTGCTCGCCGAGCGCAGCAAGGTTGATGTCGTTCTCCAGCGTCACCTCGGCCCCGAGCAGCTTCGCCAGGTCGGCGCCGAAGTCACGCCCTTCGAGCCGCGACACGTTCGACGCGAGCTGCACGCGTCCGGTCGCGCGCTCGACCATCCCCGGCACGCCGACGACCACGCCGTCCAGCCGGTCCGCCGGGACGGCGGCCGATGCGAGCAACTGGTCGCGAAGCTCGAGGATGACGCGGAGCGCCTCGTCCGCGTCGGCGCCCTTGTGCTCGACGTCCTGCCGCGCGCTCAGCTCGCCGCTGAGATCGGCGACCGCGCCGCGGAGGAAGCGCGCGCCGAGGTCGAGCCCCAGCACGAAGGCAGCGTCCGCAACCGGCTCGAAGAAGGTGGCGCCGTAGCTCGGCCGACCCGCCTCCGCTTTCGCCTCCCTCACCAGCCCTGCGTCGAGAAGCGACTGCAGCGCCAGCGAGACCGTGGGCTTCGAAATTCCCGCGCGCCGGGAGATCTGGGCGCGCGAGATCGGCGCAGCCGAGCGGATCGCCTCGAGCACGGTCCGCTCGTTGAGGTCTTTCAGCAGCGGGGGAGTTGCACGGCGTTGACCGACCGTTTTCGCCATCTCGGCAGGAACCTTAACCCGAACCGGGATGACTTGACAATGTCTCGGCAGCGTTTTACGCTCGCCCGGCTTTCTCGTTTGGAAGGTTAACTAACCGGTCGAGACGGGAGGAACGGAATGAAACGTGTGGCGACGGCAGTCGTCCTCGCGACGCTCGTGGCCACGGCCACCGGCCTCGCGCTCACCGCGAAGGGCTCGGCGTCTTCCAGCAAGGCCTCGGCGACGAAGCTGACGGTCTGGGTCGGCTGGAGTGCGCGTGAGCTCAAGGAGTTCAAAGGGGTCGTCGCCGAGTACGACAAGAAGCATCCGGAGGTCGACATCAAGGTCGTGGGGTCGATCAACGACACGAGGATCACGAACGCGATCCGGTCGGGGAACGCGCCGGACGTCGTGAGCTCGTTCACCTCCGCGAACGTCGGCGTCTACTGCGGAACCGGCGCGTGGATCGATCTCGCGCCCTACCTCAAGAAGGACAACGTCGACCTGAAGCAGTTCCCGAAGACGACGCTCTACTACACGCAGTACAAGAACAAGCGCTGCGCCCTCCCGCTGCTCGCGGACGCCTACGGCCTCTACTACAACAAGGCCATGTTCGCGAAGGCGGGCCTGAAGGGGCCGCCGAAGACGTTCACGCAGCTCACCCAGTACGCGAAGAAGCTGACTCAGAAGGCGGCCGGCGGCAAGATCAAGGTCGCCGGGTATGACCCGTACTGGGGGTTCTACTCCGGCAACTTCGCCGACATGACGAACTACGCCCCGCTGTTCGGCGCCACCTACCTCGACGGCAAGGGCAAGGCCGTCCTCGCGTCGCGGTTCGCGTGGTCGAAGCTGCTGCGCTGGCAGAAGAAGCTCGTCGACTACTACGGCTACGACAAGCTGACCCGCTTCAACGCGGGCCTCGGCGACGAGTTCTCCGCCTCGCACGCGTTCGAGACCGGGAAGCTGGCGATGATGATGGACGGCGAGTGGCGCGTGGCGTTCCTCGCGGCCGAGCACCCGGGCCTCAAGTACGGCACCGCCCCGATGCCCGTCGACGACGCGCATCCCGAGCTCTACGGCGCGGGATCCGTGAACGGCACGATCATCGGCATCCCGAAGGGCGGCAAGAACGTCGACGCCGCGTGGGCGCTCGTCAAGTACCTGACGACGGACGACCACGCGCTGGCCCGCTTCTCGAACGGGATCCGGAACGTGCCCTCGACGGCCAGCTCGGCGAAGTCGAAGGAGCTGAAGCCGGACAAGAACTTCGCGACGTTCGTGAAGATCTTCAACAACCCGCACTCCGCGACGTCGCCGATCACGGCCGCGGGAAATGCGAACCTGACGCTCGTGGGACGCTTCACCGTGAAATGGCAGGCGGGGAAGGTCAAGAACCTGCACGACGGGCTCAAGGCCCTCGACAAGCAGATCGACGCGCAGAACGCGCAGGCCGGAGGCGGCGGGCCTCCGTGATCGAAGCGTCGGCCGCGCCGACACCTCGTTCGGTCGATCGCCGGCGAGCCAGGAGCCGGGCGGCATGGCGCCGCCGCGGGCTCGTGCTCGGATTGATGAGCCCCTGGCTCGCCGGCTTCACCATCTTCTTCGGCTATCCGCTCGTGATGAGCGTGTACCTGTCCTTCACGCACTACAACCTGCTCTCCCCGGCGAAGTGGGTCGGCCTCGGCAACTACCGCTACCTGCTGCACACCGATCCCCAGGTCGGCGTGGCGATCAAGAACTCGCTCTGGTTCATCGCGATCGCCGTGCCGCTCCAGGTGCTGTTCGCCTTCGGGATCGCGCTGATGCTCGCGCGGGCGAGGCGCGGGCTCGGCTTCTTCCGGACGATCTTCTACCTCCCCGCGCTCGCCCCGCCCGTCGCGGCGACGCTCGGCTTCGTCTACCTGCTGAACCCCGCCACGGGGCCGATCAACACGCTCCTGGCCCACGTGGGGGTCAACGGGCCGCTCTGGTTCCAGTCGCCGAACTGGTCCAAGCCCTCGCTCACGCTGCTCTCGATCTGGGGCGTCGGCAACACGATGATCATCTTCCTCGCCGCGATCCTCGACGTTCCGAAGCACCTCTACGAGTCCGCGGAGCTCGACGGGGCCGGCCCGCTGCAGCGCCTCCGCTGGGTGACTCTCCCGACCGTCAGCCCGGTGATCCTGTTCTCGGTCGTGCTCGGCGTGATCCAGGGGCTCCAGTACTTC
>JAWVDL010000051.1:0-3629 GCA_033857355.1 Gaiellaceae bacterium
GATCCTCCTCGGTGGCCCCCAGTCCCCGCGCGTGCCAGAGGTCCATGTGCAGGCTCTCGACGTCGTCGATCAGGAGCAGGATCGCCCGCGCGGCCGCACGCATCTCGTCGCGCTCGTCGCGCGCGAGACCCTCCGCCCACAGGCGCAGGGTCGCGAGCTTTGCCTCGTCGAGTCGCTCGGACACTATGGGATCAACTTTATGCCTCTGGGGCCCACACTCAACGAGACTCCTCGCGTGCCGAGAACTTGCGTGAGCATCCCGTGATCCTCGCCGTCGACCAGGGAACGACCGGAACGACCTGCCTCGTCGTCGACGGTGAGCTGCACGTGCTCGGTCGTGCCTATCGCGAGCTCGCGCAGTCCTTCCCGCGTCCCGGCTGGGTCGAGCACGACCCGGAGGAGATCTGGCGCTCGGTCGTCGAGGCCGCCGAGGCCGCGCTCGCGGACGCCGGCGTCGCCGCGGGCGACCTGGAGGCGATCGGGATCGCGAACCAGCGCGAGACCGTCGTGCTGTGGGAGCGGCGCACCGGACGTCCGATGGCGCCCGCGATCGTCTGGCAGGACCGGCGGACAGCGGCGCGCTGCCGAGAGCTCGATGCGGATCTGATCCGCGAACGGACCGGCCTCGTGCCGGATCCCTACTTCTCGGCAACGAAGCTCGAGTGGCTCCTTGCGACGCACGCATCGGACCAGCAGGGCCTCGCGTTCGGCACGATCGACGCCTGGCTGCTGTGGAAGCTGACAGGCGGGACGGTGCACGCGACCGACCGGACGAACGCGTCGCGGACGCTGCTGGCGCGGCTCGATCCCGTCGAATGGGACGACGAGCTGCTCGGCGTGTTCGGGGTCGACCGGGCCCTGTTGCCGGCGATCGTGCCCTCGACCGGAGAGCTCGCCGAGGCGACGTTCCTCGGAGCCTCGCTTCCCGTACGGGGCGTCGCGGGCGACCAGCAGGCCGCGCTGTACGGCCAGGGCTGCCACTCCGTGGGCGAGGCGAAGGCCACCTATGGGACCGGCAGCTTCGTCCTCGTCCATGCCGGCGACGATCCACACGCGAGACCGGACGGCCTGCTCACGACCGCGGCGGCGGACGGCTATGCGCTCGAGGGCGCGATCCTCACGAGCGGCGCAGCCGTGCAGTGGCTCCGCGACGGGCTCGGGATCGTCGAGTCGGCTGCCCAGACCGAGGAGCTCGCGCGGAGCGTCGACTCCACGGAGGGCGTCGTCTTCGTTCCCGCCCTGACCGGTCTCGGCTCGCCGTGGTGGAACGCCGAGGCCCGCGGGGTCGTATCGGGGATCACGCGCGGAACGACCCGCGCGCACCTCGCGCGGGCGGCGCTCGAGGGGATCGCGCACCAGGTCGCCGACGTCGTCGACGCACTCCCGGAGCCGCTGACGCTCCTACGCGGCGACGGCGGCGCGACGGCGAACTCCTTCCTGATGCAGCTGCAAGCCGATCTGCTGCAAGTGCCGGTCGAGGTCGCCGCGGAGCAGGAGACGACCGCGCTCGGCGCCGCGGCGCTCGCCTGTGGGACACAGGCACGGGTCGCTCTCGCGCGGCGGTACGAGCCGAGGGCGTCTCCGGCTGACGTGGCCGCCGCGCGCGAGCAGTGGGGGACCGCGCTCCGCCGGGCTTTCTAGTACTAGGGCAGCCGGCTACGTGTTCGGCCTGATGCGCAGAACCCGGCCGGTGTCGTCTCGCACCCAGATCGATCCGAAACCCACGCCGAGTCGGATTGGATACCCACCAACCGGCAGCCGGGCGACGATTCGGCCACTGCGCGTATCCACTCTGTCGATCGTTTTGGCGTCGAGGTCTGCCACCCAGAGCGACCCGAAGGCGAGAACGAGCCCTATCGGCGCGGACAGCTTGCCTTTTACCTTCCCGTTCGCCCGGTTCGCGTGCGGATCGATGCGCACGACCATGGCGGCACAGTGGGCACCCGCTGCCCAGACGGCGTTCTTGCTCATCAGCAGGAACCCGCAAATCGCAGCGGTGTGGATCGTCGCGACAACCCTGTTCGTCGCAGCGTCGATCCGGACGACGGCGCTCAGACCCGGGACTGCGACCCAGACGGTGGTGCCGCTCGCCGTGACCTGCATCCGGTCCGAGGTGGCCGTACGCGGGCCGACCCTGATCGTCGCCACCACCTGGTTCGTCGCAGGATCGATGTGAGAGACGGTCGGGCCGCCGCTGTTCGCGACCCAGACCGCGCCGGGTGAGGTGGCGATCCCTTGTGGCCCCGGCCCGACCTTGATCGTCGCGATCTCGCGATTGGTGTCTGAGTCGACCCGCGAGACGGTGCCGTCGGTGGGGTGCGTGACCCATACGGCACCGTTCCCGGCGGCCAGCTCTCCACCCGGCGCGATCTTGATCCGAGCGACGACCGCGTTCGACCTGCCGTCGATGCGGGTCAGCCTCGAAGAGTCGTCGCTCATCGCCCACACCGCTCCCTCGCCGACGGCGAAGCCGCCGTAGCCGCTCGGGATCCCGATCTTGGCGATCACCTTTCCGCCACGCCCGAGTGCAGCCTGAGCAGCACCAACAGCGACGAGCAGGAGTAGGAGCACGAGCGCGGTGGCCCGCCCCGGCCGCATGTAGACGGCGGTCATGCCGGCGTCCCGATGCTTAGATCAGGGGCTGGCGCGCCAAGTTGCCGCGCAAGCGCGAGAGTGTTCCAGACGTGCCAAAGATTCGTAACGCGCCCCTGGTCGTCGTAGCGGAAAAAGTGCATATGGGGCACCTCGACCCGGGTCCCGTTCACGGCCAGCGATGCCATCGGCCCGATCCGGAGCGGTCCCTGATGCGTGCCGGTCATCGTCGACCGGCAGGCGACCAGATCGCCCTCGCAGACGAGCTCGTGCACGTCGAATCGCAGGTCGGGAAACGCCTCACGCAGCGTCGAGATCACGTGCGAGAGGTGCGCGACGAAGTCCGTTCCTTCAGGCTCCTGGTGGTCGACAGCGCCCGGCGCGATCGCCGTCGCGACATAGTCGAGATCCCCCTGGTTGAACATATGCTCGAACCCTTGGAGGGTCCGAGCCTTCAGCTCTTGCGCAGTCATCTGGCCTCCTTCTTGAACGACGATCTATCGGTTAGAACGGTATACTAATCACATGGATCGAGTCAAGACGAGGCAACAGATCGCCGCCGAGGAGACGCAGCGAACGATCGTGGAGGCGGCCTCGCGCCTGTTCCTGGAAGCCGGCTACCACGGTACGTCGATCAGTCGGATCGCCGCCGAGGCCGGCGTCGCGGTCCAAACGATCTACAACTCCGTTGGATCCAAACGGGACGTCCTCTCGCGCGTGCTGGACTTCGCGGCCGCCGGCGACCGGGCGCCCGTGCCTGTCCCTCAGTTCATGCGTGAGCAAGCCGAACGCGAATCGGACGCCCGCAAGGTGATCGAGCAACTGATCGAGTTCTGGCGCGAGGCGCTACCGCGGGTCGCCCCGGTCTTCCGCGTGATCCACGAGGCAGCTGCCTCAGACCCCGAGATCGCCGCGCTCGAGCGCGCTCGCATCGCCCAGCGGCTGGCCAACTACAAGCAAGCTGCCGAACTACTCGCCGAGCGCCGCGCCTTTCGAAGCGGAACAACCCTCGAACAGGCCGCCGCTGCGATCTTCGC
>JAWVDL010000052.1:0-5609 GCA_033857355.1 Gaiellaceae bacterium
CGCGCCATCTCGGCGAGCGAGGAGGCGAGCCCGGCTGCGCCGCAGTCCTGCAAGGACTCGACGAGACCGCCCTCGGTGAGCTCGAGCGAGACCTCGATCAGCTTCTTGCCCGTGAAGGGATCGCCGACCTGGACGGATGGGCGCTTCTCTTCCGAGCCCTCCCCGAGCTCCTGCGAGGCGAGCACGCTGGCACCGCCGATTCCGTCGCGGCCGGTGGTCGCTCCGTAGAGCACGACGACGTTCCCCGGTCCGCTCGCGCGTGCGCGCGTCAGACGGTCCGTGTCGACCAGGCCGACACACATTGCGTTCACGAGGCAGTTGTCCGCATAAGCCTCGTCGAAGACGGCCTCGCCGCCGACCGTCGGGACGCCGACGCAGTTGCCGTAGTGGCCGATCCCGGCGACGGCGCGGTCGAATTGCCAGCCCGGCTCGCCGAAGCGGAGCCCGTCGAGCAGCGCGATCGGCCGCGCGCCCATGGCGACGATGTCGCGGAGGATCCCGCCGACCCCTGTCGCGGCGCCCTGGAAGGGCTCCACCGCGGACGGATGGTTGTGGCTCTCGACCTTGAACGCGACGGCCTCGCCGTCCCCCAGGTCGAGCACGCCCGCGTTCTCGCCGGGTCCCTGGAGGACGCGCTCCCCGGTCGAGGGCAGGCGCTTCAGGAGCAGCGCAGAGTGCTTGTACCCGCAGTGCTCCGACCAGAGGAGCGAGAAGACGGCGAGCTCGAAATGGTTCGGGTCGCGGCCGAGCAGCTCCTGGATTCGATCCAGCTCCCCGTCGGTGAGCCCGAGGGCGCGATGGAGTGGCTGTTCGGCGACCGAAGCCAAGGGTCGAGTGTATCGACGCCACTTGACGCCGCCAGGCTGCGAGACTGCGCGGCCGTGACGCGCGTTCGCGAGGCTCCTGCCTGGGTGATCCTGACCGTGCTCGTCGCGGTCTCGACCGCGCTTCGGATCTGGGGCGGGACGCTCGTTCCGGCGCCCTGGTACACGCCCGACGAGATGATCTACGGCCTGCTCGGCCGGAGCCTCTGGACGACCGGCCACCTCGACATCCTCGGCGACCGGAGCCCGTTCTACGGCCTCGTGTACCCGGCCTTCGTCGGCCCGTGGCTGAGCCTCCACGACGCGAAGCTCGGCTACGAGCTCCTCAAAGGGTGCCAGGCACTGGTCATGTCCTTGACGGCCGTGCCGGTCTACTTCTGGAGCCGCCGGCTGATGCGGCCGGGGTGGGCCCTCGTTGCCGCCGCGCTGAGCCTGGCCGTGCCCGGGCTCGCGTTCAGCGGCTTCGTGATGACGGAGGTCGCGTTCTATCCGGTGCTCGTGCTCGCTGCGTGGGCGCTCGCGTCGTCGCTCGCGCGACCGACGATGGGGAGCCAGGCGCTCGTGGGCGGCGCGATCGTGCTGGCCGTCCTCACCCGGCTGCAGGCGATCGTGCTCGTGCCCACGTTCGTGCTCGCGCTGCTGCTGGTGGCGCTCTTCGCGCGTAGCTTCGCGCCGGTGCGACGGCTCTCGCCGCTGCTGATTGCGATCGGAGTGGGTGCGGTGCTCGTGAAGGCGCTCGGAGGCAGCCAGCTCCTCGGCGCGTACGGGACGGTGGGACGCCAGTCCTACAACGCCGCCGACGTCGTCTCGTTCGCGCTCTACCACGCTGCCGACGTCCTGATCGTCCTCGGTCTGATTCCCGTAGTCGCGCTCGTTCTCGCGGCGATCCCTTCCTTCGCCGGCCGCGAGCCCTCCGCGGAGGTCCGCGCGTACGTCGCGGTCGCCGTTGCGCTTTTCCTCGGCCTCGTCGGGCAGGTCGGGCTCTTCGCCTCGCAGTACACCGGCCGCCTCGCGGAGCGGAACCTGCTCCCGATCTTCCCGATCCTTCTGATCGGATTTGCACTCTGGCTCGACCGCGGTGCGCCCAGGCCGCGGCTGGCGACCGCGCTCGCGGCGATCGGCGCGGTGATCGTCGTCGCCACGCTGCCTCCGGGGCGTTTCGTCGTCGAGGCGGCGATCCCCGACTCCTACGGCATCGTCCCGCTGTACCGGCTCGAGGCGGACTTCCCGTCGCTCGACCTCGGCGTCCTCCTCTTCGTCGGGGCGGTCGCCGCCGCGCTTCTCGTCGCGTTCGTTCCGCGCCGCGCGGTGGTCGTTCTCCCGCTCCTCGTCGGCGCCTACCTCGCGGTCGCCTCGGTCGTCGTGACCCGCACCGTCGCCCACCAGGCCCGCGCGTTCTGGCCCTTCATGGTCGGGGACGACCTGCGCTGGATCGACCGCCGCGCGAACGGGCCGGTGACCTACCTGTACGCGGGCGATCCGCTCTGGAATCGCGCCTGGTACAACGTTTTCTGGAACCGCCGGATCGACCGCGTCTACACCCTGCCGACGAAGCAGCGGATCCAGGGGCCGATGCCCCAGCGAGTCGTCTCCCTCCCCTCGAGCGGGCGCCTGAACGCGCCGGCGACTCCATACGTGGTCGCCCCCTGGTACTACACGCTCGACGGGACGCGTCTGAAGGGCGAGGGGCAGGCCGAGCTCGCGCTCTGGAAGGTGCGTGCGCCCTTGCGCGTATCGACCCAGACGCTCGGAGTGCTCCCCACGGGCGCGCTGCCGAACGAGGCGGAGTTGCGAGTCTTCGATTGCCGTGGCGGCCGGTTCCGCATCACGCTGAATGCGTCCGGCCCCCGGCAGGTGACTATCCGGCGCGACGAGCTTCCGTACGCCAGCGTCCCGATCCAAGGCGGCGAAACCTGGGCCGCGCGCATCCCCGCAGCTCCTCCGGAGGGCGGGATGTGCACGTTCCAGGTCAGCGTCCAGGGCGGGATCTTCGCGAGCCGATTCGACTTCGTGCGGAACGCGCACGGCTGACCGGTCGTTGAGGTAGCCATGGCCCGCCGGCACCTCCTGATGCTGCTCGCCCTCGCCGCGATCTGGGGCGCCTCGTTCATGTTCATCAAGGTCGCCGCGGAGGAGATGTCTGCGTCTGCCGTCGTCACCGGGCGGGTGCTCCTCGGAGTTCTCGGGCTGCTTCCGGCGGTTCCGTTCGTGCTCGGCTGGAGACGGACCTGGAGCGAGCTGCGGCGACACGCGCGCTCGCTCGCGCTGCTCGGGATCCTGAATGCCGCGGTCCCTTTCTGGTTCCTCACCTGGAGCGAGCAGCACATCGACTCCGGTCTCGCTGCGGTGCTGCAGGCGTCGATGCCGCTCTTCACGGCACTGCTCGCGTTCGGCTTCAGCTCTGCCGAGCGCGTCGGAGGGTGGCGGCTCGCGGGCGTGCTGGTCGGTTTCGTGGGGGTGGCTCTGCTCGTCGGGGCTCAGCCCCAGGGCGACATCCTCGCCGCGCTCGCGGTGCTCCTCACGGCGTTCTGCTACGCGGTCGGCGCGCTCTACGGGGCCCGGAAGCTCCGCGGCGTCCATCCGCTCGTGATCTCGCTCGGCTCCCTGCTGGCCGCGAGCGCGGTCAGCCTGCCCTTCGGGCTGGCGCAGCCCCCGTCGGACGTGCCGAGCTGGCGGGCGCTCGGCTCGGTCGCGGCACTCGGCATCGTCGGTCTCTCGGTCGCGTATCTCCTCTACTTCGCCCTCGTCGTCGGCCCGGGCGCCTCGTATGCCGCGCTCGTCACCTACCTCGTCCCTGCACTCGCGCTCGGCTACGGTGCGATCTTCCTGAACGAAGGGATCGGCTCCAGCGCGATCGCGGGCCTCGTGCTGATCCTCGCCGGCGTCGCGCTCGGCACCGGCACGCTGAGGCTGAGGCGACGGCGCGAGGAGGCGCTCGGGCAGGCCCCGTGACCGCGGTCACCATCCGCCGGGCGGAGCCTCGTGACGTGGACTTCCTGGTCGAGCTCACGAACCACGAGGACGTCGAGCCGTTCATGAGCGCGCGTCGCCCGCGCGACCGCGAAGCGCTGCTCGCGGAGATAGAGCGCTCGCAGGCCGAGCCGCAGGTGTTCGGCCGCTTCGTGATCGAGGTCGGCGGACGGCTCGCGGGCGCCATGGGCTTCCGGGTCGAGAACGAGCGCAGCCGCATCGCGCACCTCGGCGGGCTCGCGGTGCACCCGGACTTCCGGGGAGCCCGGATCTCGGACGAGGCAGCGCGTCAGTTCCAGCGGCACCTGATCTTCGACCTCGGCTACCACCGGCTCCAGCTCGAGATCTACGGCTTCAACGAGCGGGCGATGCGTCATGCGGAACGTGTCGGCTTCGTGCGCGAGGGTGTCCGCCGGAAGGCGTACGACCGGCACGGCGAGTGGGTGGACGGCGTCCTCTACGGACTCGTCCGCGAGGATCTCGAGGCGCCGGAGGCTCGACCGCGTCTCTGAAGTAGGCGGCGACGGCCGGGGAAGGAGTCCCGTCGATTCCGATCCGTCGCCGCCCTTCAGTCGAAGCTGGAGGGGAAGGCCAGCTGCAGTCACGGTAGTGACCGAAGCTGAGATCCGACTAAGAATTCCGTCAACGTTCCGTCAGAGCAGGACCGCGCCGCCGTCCGCGACCGCGATCACGTCCTCGACCCGCATCCCGAAGCGGCCGTCCACCAGGATCGACGGCTCGTCGGTGAACGTCATCCCGCCCTCGAGCGGCGTCTCGTCCTCGACCGAGAGGAACGGGGACTCGTGGACGTCGAGTCCGATCCCGTGGCCCATTCGGTGGCGGAAACCGTCCCCGAGCCCGGCCTCTTCGATCGGTGCCCGGCACGCCGCGTTCACCTCCCGCGCGAGCGCTCCCGGGACGGCGGCGGCGCGGCCCGCCTCCTGCGCCGCGAGCATCGCCTCACGCGCCTCCGCGAAGCCGTCCGGCGCCTCGCCGCAGAGGATCGTGCGCCCGAAGTCCGAGCAGTAGCCGTCGACGACGGCGCCGAAGTCGAAGAGCACGGGATCGCCCTCCGTCAGTGGTTGTCCCGCCGTGGACTCCTGGTTGTCGAGCGGCGTCCCGCCCCAGGTGAAGATGTGCGTCGGGAACGAGGGGCAGCGCGAACCGCGGAGCCGGAGCTGGTGCTCGACCTCCTCCTGCAGCTCGATCATCGTCACGCCCGGCTCGACGCGCGGCTCCGTGGCCCTCATCGCGTCGCGCACGAGTGCGCACGCTCGGCCCATGACCTCGAGCTCGGCAGGGGATTTCACGCGCCGCAGCTCGTTCGCGAGCGACGAGCCCTCGACGAGCTCGGTGCTGGGAAGGGCGTGTTGGAGCTCGATCGCGGTCTCGGCCCAGGCGCGGGCTCCGATGGCCACCCGTCCCGGCGAGCCGAGGCTTCGCGCAGCTTCGCCGAACAGCGCTCGTCCGTCGTCGTCCTCGCGCACGACGACCGTGCCGTCGGGCGCGTCGCCGCCGTGGTGGAAGTCGACGACCATCCGCGGCAGGACGAACAAGGGCTCGCGGCCGGGCGCGACGAACGCGCCGGCGACCCAGCCGTGCGTGTACGAGATGTTCCCGAACGGCGGGATGTCGCGCTCGAGGCCGGTCAGGTACTCCAGGTCGGACGAGGGCGGCACGAACATCGCGCCGATTCCGTGCGCCTCGAGCAGCTCCCCGAGCCGCTCGCGCCGCCCTGCGTACTCCTCGCGTCCGATCGCCACGACCGCATACCATCGCAGCCGTGGAGCTCGCCCACACCTGCTACCGCATCAC
>JAWVDL010000053.1:0-2932 GCA_033857355.1 Gaiellaceae bacterium
GGGCAGCCGCTCCACCTGCTGCACCTCTCGGCCCGCGAGTCGGTCGAGGCGGTGCGACGAGCCCGTGCCGCGGGCGTGCAGGTGACCGCGGAGGTGACGCCGCACCATCTGTGTCTGACCGAGGACGCCGTCCGCTCGCTCGACCCGAACGTGAAGATGAACCCGCCGCTGCGGTCCGAGGAGGATCGCGCGGCTCTGCTGGAGGCATTACGCGACGGGAACATCTCCTCGATAGCGTCGGACCATGCTCCGCACGCGCGTCACGAGAAGGACGTGCCCTTCGAGGCCGCACCGTTCGGGGTGACCGGGCTCGAGACAGCGTTCTCGGCGCTCTACACCTATCTCGTGGAGCCGGGTCTGATCCCGCTGGAGACTCTCCTCGAGCGCCTCTCGGCCGGTCCCGCGCGCGCTTACGGGCTCGACGAGCCGCGCATCGCGGTCGGCGCCCCCGCGAACCTCGTCCTGCTCGACACACGGGCGAGCTGGCGCGTGTCCGAGAGCGGGTTCCGCTCGCGCTCGGTCAACTCCTGGCTGCTCGGCAAGACGCTGAAAGGGAAGGTCGCGCTGACGGTTGCGGACGGACGGGTGGCATTCGAGGCGTGAGGACACTCGCGTTTCTGGGGCGCCGCTGGCGGTACGAGGCTGGAGGGGACAGTGCTAATCAGCACGGACCCGGAGAGCATCGTGCCGTCAGCGGCGTCAGCCTTTCGCGGAGCCCGGCTCCGCCGGGCGGGAGCGGAAGGCGACCAGGGACGTGAGCGGCTTCCTCGCACTCGAGGACGGGACGGTCTTCCGGGGCGACTCGGTCGGCGCCGACGGCTTCGCATTCGGGGAGGCCGTGTTCGCGACGGCGATGACCGGCTACCAGGAGGTCGTCACCGACCCGAGCTACGCGGAGCAGCTCGTGTGCTTCACGGCCCCGATGGTCGGGAACTACGGTGTCGCCGCTGGCCGGGGCGAGTCGAAGCGGCCGCACGCGAAGGCCGTGTTCATGCGCGAGGCGCGCGGGCCGGCCTGGACGGACTGGCTCCACGACCAGAACGTCGTCGCGCTCTCCGGGATCGACACGCGCTCGCTCGTCCTCTCGCTGCGCGAGCGCGGCGCGATGCGCGCGGTCGCGGTCGCAGGAGACGCGTCGGTTGACGAGGCGCTCGACGCGGTGCGCACGCAGCCCGAGATGACCGGACGCGCGCTCGTCCACGAGGTCTCGACGCCCGAGCCGTACGTCTACGCGGATCTCGGCCGCGCTCGCATCGCCGTCGTCGACTACGGGTGCAAGCGCTCGATCCTGCGGCGCCTCGCTGGCGCCGGTGCGGCAGTGACGGTCTTCCCCCACGACGCGGATGCGGACGAGCTGGCCGGGTTCGACGGCGTCGTCCTCTCGAACGGACCGGGAGACCCTGAGCCGCTCCACGCCGAGGTCGCGCAGCTGCAAGGCCTCCTCGGCCGCACGCCCGTGCTCGGGATCTGCCTCGGCCATCAGCTTCTCGCCCTCGCGTGCGGACTCCAGACCTACAAACTGCCCTTCGGCCACCGCGGCGCGAACCATCCGGTGCTGGAGAAGGCGACCGGGAAGGTGCTGGTCACGAGCCAGAACCACGGCTTCGCGGTCGCGCCGGACGACCAGGACGCGGTGACGCACGTTTCCCTCTACGACGACACCGTCGAGGGCCTCGACTTCCCGGACGTGCAGGCGCGCTCCGTCCAGTTCCATCCCGAGGCAGGTCCCGGTCCGCACGACGCATGGCCGATCCTCGAGCAGTGGGTCGAGGAGGTCGCCGATGCCTAGAGGCGTTTTTGGTGTGAGTTCCGTCGTGTCGACCGGTCGGTTCAGACGGACGCACGGGCGAAGCCCGCGCGTCCTGAAAGGCATCGCAAGCGATGCCTAGGCGGACCGATCTCGAGTCGATCTGCCTGATCGGCTCCGGTCCGATCGTGATCGGCCAGGCGTGCGAGTTCGACTACGCCGGCTGCCAGGCGTTGAAGGTGCTTCGCGAGGACGGGTTCCGCACGATCGTCGTCAACTCGAACCCGGCGACGATCATGACCGACCCCGGGTTCGCGGACCGGACGTACCTCGAGCCGCTCGACCTCGCCGGCGTCACCGACGTGCTCGTGCGCGAGCGTCCCGATGCGCTCCTGCCGACGATGGGCGGCCAGACCGCGCTCAACCTCGCCCTCGAGCTGGAGGAGGCGGGAATCCTGGCCGAGCTGGGCATCGAGCTGATCGGCGCGGGGCGCGACGCGATCCGCCGGGCCGAGGACCGCGAGCTCTTCCGCGAAGCGGTGCGCAGCGTCGGCCTGCAGGTGCCCGACTCGCGCATCGTCAACTCGCTCGACGACCTCGCCGGGGTCGGCGCGCCCGCGGTCGTCCGTCCGGCCTTCACGCTCGGCGGCCAGGGCGGCGGGTTCGCCGAGACCGCCCAGCAGCTGCGCCGTCAAGTCGAGCGCGGCCTCGCGGAGAGCCCGATCAACCAGGTGCTCGTCGAGGAGTCGGTGCGCGGCTGGGACGAGTTCGAGCTCGAGGTCGTCCGCGACCGCAACGACAACGTCGTGATCGTCTGCTCGATCGAGAACCTCGACCCGATGGGTGTGCACACCGGCGACTCGGTCACGGTCGCGCCGCAGATGACCCTGTCCGACCAGGCCTACCAGGAGATGCGCGACGCGGCCGCCGCCGTCATTCGCGCCGTGGGCGTCGAGACGGGCGGCTCGAACATCCAGTTCGCCCGCAGCCGCGAGACCGGCGACCTCCGCGTAATCGAGATGAACCCGCGCGTCTCCCGCTCGTCCGCGCTCGCCTCGAAGGCCACGGGTTATCCGATCGCGAAGGTCGCTGCGAAGTTGGCCGTCGGCTACACGCTCGACGAGATCCCGAACGACCTGACGGGGACGACGCCGGCGAGCTTCGAGCCGACGCTCGACTACGTCG
>JAWVDL010000054.1:0-2583 GCA_033857355.1 Gaiellaceae bacterium
AGCCTGGTGCGACGGCGGATCCCGAGCCATTTCTGCAGCGCCCGGTCCTCTTGCCCGTCCTTCAACGCCGCCCAGACGAAGAGGCCGCCGACCACTGCGGCGGGCAGGAACACGACCAGGCCGAAGATGATCGCGACAGTCACAAAGTTCACGAGGAAGCACTTCCCGCGGAGACGATCTTCAGTCCGAACGGCGATGGTTGTTGTATTAAGCGCTCGCGATCGGGATACTCGCGTTGACGCTGGTCACGAGGGAGGTCGAGATGAGCGATTCAACAGTGGACCCCGATTCCGCGCAAGTGCAGGCTTCGGGGCTTGAGGCGCCCGAGACGGCTTCGGGTGCTCCGGCGGTTATCGAACCGGCGCAAGCGATCGAGGAGGCGACCGGTGTAGGGCTCACCGCCCCGGCGGCTGCTGCTGCGGCGCCTGTCTTCCACCAAAACATCATCATCGCGCAGCGACGTCACGGACCCGGTCTTTTCGTGCGGGCGATCTGGTACCTCTTCATCGGCTGGTGGTTGACGGGTCTCGCAATCGTCTTTGCGTGGTTGTGCACTGCGACCATCGTGTTGCTCCCAATCGGCTACGTGATCATCAACAAGATCCCGACGATCCTGACGCTCCGGCCCCGATCGATTGAAACTGACGTTGCTGTCGATGCCGACGGTACGCTCAGAATCACCACTGGAGGCGCGAAACAGCACCCGTTCTGGCAGCGGGCGCTGTGGTTCCTCTTCGTGGGTTGGTGGGCTTGCGGAGTCGCGATGTTCGTTGCGTACGTGCTTTGCCTCACGATCATCCTGATTCCGGTCGGCCTCATGATCTTCAATCGTGTTCCGGCCGTAATGACCCTTCAGCGGAATTGAGCGCGAGACCCGGCGGCTCTACAGACTTCCGGCGACTCGCGATGCTGGCGTCGTCCCTCGTGCTTATCCTGGCCGCTTTCGCGCCATCGGGGGAAGCCGCCCTTACTGTCAAAGGACGAAGCAACGGCGCGTTGTTCAGCGGGAACGGATCCAAGGAATTGCCGCCTTTCAGGGTCCGTACGAGGTCTACCCTCCGCTGGACCAACACAGGTCGCATCTTCCAGACCTTCTCCAAAGGCTTGGCCGGAGGAAACGTCAATTCCACCGCTCGGACCGGCGCAACCTTCCTCGAACCTGGGAGCTACCGGCTCAGCGTCAACGCGATTGGATCGTGGGTGATCCGAATCGTCGCCGGTGTCGAGCGGCCGGCGCGGCTTGGCGGCGGCCGAATGGGCTTCAAGGGAAACGGTGGTCGCGAGCTCCCTCCGTTCACGACGCGGCGAGGAGGTCAGATGAGCTGGACGAACAGCGGGAGCATCTTTCAAATCTTCAATCAGACCCTGTCTGGCGGGGGAGACGTCAACTCGCAGGCTCACCGGGGCACCACCTACCTCGATGCTGGACAACACAAGCTCGTTATCAACGCGATAGGCAACTGGATCGTCAGCTGGAAGCCGTGACCGATGCTGACGCGGCTAGTCGGGGACTAAGTCAACCGACCGATCGCGCGCTAGAGCGCGGAGTCGCCGACCAGCTCCCGTAGCGTCTGGAAAAGGGCTGCCAGATCGTGGTGCTCATGCCCGCGCGCGCGGGCGAGGGTCAGCACCTCGTCCACCACCGCCGCGGAGGGCAAGGGGACGCTCAGCTCCCTGGCGGCTTCGAGTGCGAGGACGATGTCTTTCTGCATCAGCCCGATGTCGAACCATGCTTCGTCGGGGAGGTCGAGGATGAGCGGCAGGCGCGCTTTCAGCATCGGTGAGCCGATCGGACTGGCTGCCATCACCTCGGCCGCGGCGCTGGGGTCGATGCCGCCGCGCTCCGCGAGGAGCAGGCCTTCGGCGAACGCGAGCATCTGCACGGCGAGGCTGATGTTGATCGCGAGCTTGAGCACCAGCCCCTGTCCGTTCTCGCCTATGTGCGTCGGCGTGCCGAGCTCGCGCAGGAGCGGCTCGACGCGCGCGTACGCCTGCTTGTTTCCGCCGACCATGATCGTGAGCGTTCCGGCCTGCACTTGGGGAACGCTTCCCGAGACCGGCGCGTCGAGCATGGCCGCTCCGAGCGCATGCACACGCCCGGCCAGGTCGCGGCTCGCGCGGGGGCTGATGGTGCTCATGTCGACCCAGATCTTGTCGGGGCCCAGGCCGGCGAGGATCCCGTCGGCACCTGCGGCGACGGTCTCGAGCACGCGGTCGTCGGGGAGGGAGGTGAAGAGCACGTCGGCGGCCACGGCGGTCTCCCTCGGCGTGTCGCACCACTGCAGACCCTTCTGCTCGAGGTCCTGGGCGGCTGCTCGGTTCCGCTCCTCGCCGTAGACCGGGTAGCCGGCCGCGAGAAAGCGGGCTGCCATGTTGCCGCCCATGTGCCCGAGGCCGACAAAGCCGATCCTGGTCGTCGCCGAAGTGGCCACCTCACGCTCTCCCTTCGATCGCACGCTGGCCGAGGTGTGCCTCGAGACGCCAGAGGTTGTCGAGATGTTGGCTCGCCCAGAGCAGGACGAGTCCGGCTTTGACCGTCTCCTTTTCGCGATCGCGGACTGCGTCGCGCACGCAGGCGAGGAG
>JAWVDL010000055.1:0-3927 GCA_033857355.1 Gaiellaceae bacterium
CCGACTCGACCCAGGCCTTCGTCGGGATGCACCCCACGCGCAGGCAGGTCCCGCCGAGCTCCGGCTCCTTCTCGATGCAAACCGCGCGCGCTCCGAGCTGCGCCGCGCGGATCGCCGCGGTGTAGCCACCCGGCCCGCCGCCCAGGACGGCAACGTCACATTCCATCTGGCTCGTCTCCTCGGTCGCTCATTCACGTCCGATCGTACGCGAGATACTCCGCCGACCCTCACCGGAAGGAGCATCGATGGACACTGTCACTGCGGCACCGAACCGGGGTATCGAGCGCTGGGGCGGTCTCGGCGCGATTCTCTACGTCGTCCTCTTCATCATCGGGAACTTCTTCCTCTTCCACGGCGCGCCGGACACGAGCTCGGCCCCGGCGAAGCTCACCGCTTGGTACGCCGACTCGGGCAACCAGGACAAGGTTCGCGTCGGCTGGGTCCTGGCCGGGCTCGGGCTCTTCTTCCTCATCTGGTTCGTCGCGGCCCTCCGCGAGACCGTGCTCGCGCTCGGCGGCAGCTTCCTCGCCGCGGTCGTGGCGATCGGCGGCGCGATCTACGCGACGCTCGCGCTCGCTGCAATCGCGGTCGACATGGGCATCCGCACGATGAGCGACGACACGTACCGGCACACGGTGTATCCCGAGCTGATCCACGCGGCCGACGACGCCGGCTACACGCTGCACGCGACGGGCGGCGCGGGCGCGGCGGCCATGATCTTCGCGGCGTCGATCGCGCTGATCCGCGCCCGCAGATCGGCGTGGCTCGGCTGGTTCGGGCTGCTCGCAGGGCTGGGCGCGCTCTTCTCGATCGCGTTCCTCCCGCAGGCGCTCGTCGCGCTGTGGCTGCTCGCCGCGGGCGCGCTGCTACTGAGCTGGAGCCGCGTCCGGACCGTCTGAGAGCTCGGCGACCATCGTCAAGGAGCCGCCCTTCTCGCCGACCTGGCGGAAGCCGTGGCGCTCGTACAGCTTCAGCGCCGGGTTGTCCGGCTCGACGCTGAGGCTGACGCGCTCGAAGCCCGACTTGCGGGCGCGCTCGAGGAGCGCGGTCAGCAGCTCGTCGCCGTAGCCGCGCCCGCGGCGTCCGGGAACGACGGCGATCGAGAGCTCCGGCGTCTCCTCGTCGACGAAGCCGTATCCGGCCTCCGACGCGGCGAAAAGCCTGTACCACGCCGCGCCGACAGGCCCGGTGCGCTCGATCGCGATCACGGCCGCGTCGCCGGGACGGCCCCAGCCGTTCACGTAGCGCTGGACCGAGTCCTCCATCGGCGCGTCGGGCGCCGCCGAACGCCAGTAGTAAGCGTGGCGAAGCATGTCGCGAAGGAAGCGCACGTCGGCGGTGCCGCCGGGCCGGATCACGCTTGGGATTCTACGGCGCCAGGAGCTGGGCGAGCTGGATCCGGTTCCCGTCCGGATCGAACACGTCCAGGATGCGCAGCTCGTCGTGGAGCTCGAGGACGACGCCGACCTCGACTCCGGCCTCGCGCAGCCGTGCGGCCTCGGCCTTCACGTCCGCCACGTCGACGTGCGCGACACCGCCCTCCTCGGGCTCGCCCTCGGCCAGCGCGATCTCCATGCCGCCGCGCTCGAGCTTGGCCCACCCGCCTTCCTCGTCGAAGTACGTCTCGTTGAAGCCGAGGGTGTGCGTGTAGAAGTCGCGGCCGGCCTCGAGATCGCGCACCCGGTACCAGACCGGAGTCATAGCGCCAGGCCCGGCTCCTCGAGGAACGCCTTCACGGTGCCGAGGAACTCCGACGCGGTGGCACCGTCGAGCGAGCGGTGGTCGCACGTCAGCGTGAGCTCGAGCATCGGCCTGACGACCACCTCGCCGTCGCGGACGACCGGCTTCTCCTCGGCCGCGCCGACCGCGAGGATCGCCGCCTGCGGCGGGTTCAGCACCGCGACGAAGCGCTCGACGCCGTACATCCCGAGGTTGGAGATCGTGAACGTCCCGCCCTCGAGGTCGGCTGCCTGCAGCTTTCCGGAGCGCGCGCGGTCGACCAGCGCGGCGCGGTCGTCGGCGATCTCGGCGATCGACTTGCGCTCGCACTGCTGGATCACCGGGACGACGAGGCCCTTGGGGATCGCGACCGCGATCCCGACGTTCGCGCTCGGATGCAGCTCGATCGCGTCGCCGGCGAACAGCGCGTTCACGTCTCGGTGCCGCATCAGGGCCGACGCGCAGATCTTGGTCAGGATGTCCGAGATGGTCGGCTTCGTCTGGCCCTCCTGAAGCATCGCCACCATTCGCTCCCGCAACGCGAGCGCCCGAGACATGTCCGCAGACATTGCGATCTGGAACGCAGGCGCCTGCCACGCCTCCGTCATGCGCCGCGCAATCGTCTTTCGCAAGGAGCTCAGCTTCTCGACCTCGACCTCGCCTGACGGCGCGACAGCCGCGTGCGCGGGCGCCGTCGCGGGCGTGCCGGACGCGGCTGCGCGCTCGACGTCCTCGGCGACGACGCGCCCTTCCGGCCCGGTGCCGGACAGAGCGGAGATGTCGACTCCGCGCTCCCGTGCGATCCGGCGCGCCAGCGGCGAAGCCTTGACCCGACCGCCGTTTGCCTCCGGCTGTCCGTTCGTGGTCGCCTGCTGCTCCGGCTCAGTGGGCGCGTCGGTGGACGCCTCGCGTCCCGCTTCGCGCTCGGCGTCGCGCGCGGGCGCCTGTGCGGGCTTCTCCGCGCTTTCTATGGCGTCGTCCGATTCGGCCGCCCCGGTCTGCTCGTCGTCACCCTCGCCGAACGCCTCGGTGACGTCCTCCCCCGCCTCGCCGATCACCGCGATCGTCTTTCCGACCGCTACCTCGCCCTCCGGGATCGCAATCTTGAGCAGCACGCCGCCGGCCTCGGCCTCCACCTCCTGCGTCACCTTGTCCGTGTCGAGCTCGTAGAGCGGGTCGCCTTTCTGCACGGTGTCGCCCTCGGACTTGAGCCAGCGGACGATCGTGCCGGCCTCCATGCCCTGGCCGAGCCGCGGGAGCTTGACCTCGGTGGCCATTACGACCGCCCCACCGTGCGGCGAATCGCGGCCAGCACGTCCTCGGAATGCGGGACGACGAACTCTTCCATCACCGGCGCGAACGGCAGCGGGACGAACCGGGCTCCCACTCGCTCGATCGGCGCGTCGAGCCAGTCGAACGCCTGGTACTGGAGGACGGCCGCGACCTCGGCGCCGAAACCCATACGCGTCACGGCCTCGTGCGCCACGACCGCGCGGTTCGTCTTCTTCACCGAGCCGACGAGCGCGTCCTCGTCGAGCGGCTGCAGCGTGCGCGGATCGACGACCTCGACGGACACACCCTCCTTCTCCGCCTCTTCGGCGGCCGCAAGGGACTCATGCACGAGCCGCCCGGTCGCGATCACCGTCACGTCCTCGCCCTCGCGATGAACACGCGCACGTCCGAGCGGGATCGGCTCGATCTCGTCGGGCACGCTCGCCTTGATCCCATAGAGCGTCCGGTGCTCGAAGAAGATGACCGGGTTGTCCTCGTAGATCGACGTCCAGAGCAGGCCGCGAACGTCCTCCGGGGTCGACGCGAAGACGACCTTGAGCCCAGGGATGTGGACGAGCCACGCCTCGAGCTGCTGCGCATGCTGCGCACCCGGGCTCCACCCCGCGCCACCCTGCGTACGGATCGTCAGCGGCACTTTGAGCTGGCCTCCGGACATGTACCGGTGCTTCGCCGCCTGGTTCACGATCTGCTCGAGCGAAAGCGTGAGGAAGTCCTCGTACATGATCTCGACGACCGGCCGCATCCCCTGCATTGCAGCGCCGATCCCCGCGCCGACGATCGCCATCTCGGAGATCGGCGTGTTCCGCACGCGCTCGGGTCCGAACTCGTCGAGAAGCCCCTGGGTGACGCCCATCGACCCGCCCATCTCGGCGATGTCCTCGCCCATGATGAAGACGTCGTCGTCGCCGCGCATCG
>JAWVDL010000056.1:0-5135 GCA_033857355.1 Gaiellaceae bacterium
AACCGCCGATCCGCTTCGCCGTCGCGCTGATGATCGTCCCGGATGCACTCGCGTCGCTCCTGCTCGGACGATCGGCGAGCCGGCCGGGCGACCGCGGCCTGCACAGGCGGCAGGAACAGCTGCTTGCCCTTGGTTTTCCGGTCGGCCTCGCGCTCGTCGCCGCCGCTGCGCTCATAGGCCGGCCGCTGCTAGGCGCGCTGTACGGCGCCGACTTCAGGCATGCCGCTGCGGCGCTGACGCTGATGGTCGCGACCGTTCCCGTCGCGTTGCTCAGCACGATGAACGGCAACGCCCTGACGGCTCGAGGACGGCAGCGCACCCGCCTCCTCTGCCTCGGTCTCGCCGCGATCGTCGCGGTTGGCTGCGGCATCCCCGCGATCGAGCGCTGGAGCTACACGGGCGCGGCGGCCGTCAGCCTGCTGAACGAGGTGACGCTGGCGAGCGCATATGCCGTCGCGATCTGGCTGACGGTCGGCCGGGACGGGATCCTGCTGCCGCGCTTCGCTCACAGCCGGTAGAGCGAGTACCGCGCGTCGGAGTAGACCCGGCGCCCTTGCGGGCGGAACTTCGAGCGGCGCGCGTCGACCACGACCCAGCGGGCACCGTGACGGGCGGGCAGCGACCGATCGCGGCCGTCGAAGTAGAGCGCGACCTCTCGAACTCGGGCTCTAGGCCGGTTCTGGCGCGTGTCCGCGACGTGCGCCGGCGGCGCGACGAGGATGTAGACGGGAGCCTCGGCCGCAATGCGATAGCTCGTCTCGGGATCGGAGAGCACGACGGCGCCGCGCGGCACGTCCGCGCGCAGCGCGTGCAGCAGCCCGGCGCTCAACATCTGGCCGGAGGGCGGCGTCGGGGCCGTCCAATGAGCGACGCCGTGGATCGCAACCGGCAACACGAACAGCGCTGCGGTGAGCGCGAGCATCGGCCCGCCCTCGTCCTCGAAGCCGTCTCGCCGCACGAAGGCCACGATCGAGAGCGCCACTGCGCCGCCGATCAGCGCGATCCAGGCGGCCGCGGCGGGACCGCCGTGCTCGACCCGGTAGCCGAAGTCGCCGGGCCAGAGGAGCTGGGCCGCGATCCCGCCCGCGAGCGCTACCGGGAGCGCAGCGATCCGCAGTAACCGCGCGGCCACCGCAAGGCCCCCGGTCAGCGCAAGCGCGAAGGGCACGAACCCGGCCGCACGCCGCGCCTGGGAAAGCGACACCGCGTCCGCCAAGCGCGGAAACAGGAAGGGAAGCAGCACGAGGGCCAGGACGACCAGCGAACCGCCGAGCACGAAGGACGCCCACAGCCGCCGACGCGCCAGCGCCGCGAGCGGCACGAGGAGCAGCGCGACTACGGCAATCGCACCTCCTCGCGCGACGGTCTCCGGCTTGACGCTGTAGCTCGAGCAGGAGCGGACGTCCAGCTGGGTCCGATAGCGAAGGACGCCGTGAGCGGCCCCGCAACGGTTCTCGGACTTCAACGAGGCCGACTCGTGTGCGACCGGGTACAGCGCTCCGAGCACGGCTGCGGAGGGAACGGCGATCGCCGCGACGACGAGCGCGAGTCGCGCCCAGTCCCGCCGCTCCAGGACGAGCCGCGCGACGGCCCAGCCGAACACCGGAAACAGCAGGAACAGGGCGTACGTCGGGTGGACGAGCGCAACCGCGAGCGCCGCCGCGCCGACCGACGCCAGGGTGCCCGCGGAGGGGTCCCGAACGGTCTGGAAGGCCAGGGCGAGGGCGGCGACGACGAGCAGCTGGCGCGACGAGGTCGCGGGAAGCGCAAGCGCCCCGTAGGCGCCGCCGTGCCCCGGGGCGAACGCGATCAGCCCGACCTGCGCCGCGGCAGCGGCCGCCCCCGCCCACGGCGAGTCGAAGAGCATTCGTCCCGCCTCGTACGCCACGAACGCGGCGAGCGGCGCGAGGACGCTGTTCTCGTGGCGGACGACGAGCGAAGGATCGACGCTTGCGAGCTTGGCCACGGCGGCGAGGAACCCGTGCCAGAGCGGAAAGGCGTAGCCGGGGTGCAGCCCGCCGTCGCGAAACTCGTCGACCGTGTGGATCCCGACGTGGTGGAAAGCCTCGAGCTTGCGCACCCGCGCGAGGTGGAACAACGCGTCCCCGTCCACCGGCCCCGAGAGCCGCCAGAGCGCGATCCCGAGCACCGTCCCGCCGGCGAGCACGAGCAGCGGCGCCGGCCCGGCACTTAGTAACAAAGTGTTACTTGGAAACCCGAGGCGCAAGGCAAGGGCGAGCGCCACGGCTCCCAGCGCTGCGGCGATCCCGAGCGCGAGGAGCAGCGATCCGTGGACGACGAACATGACCCCCATGCCGGCGGCCAGCACGGCCAGCGCCCAGGCGAGCGCGGCCGACAGGGTTCGCTGGCCGAGCGCTCGTGCCACGAAGACGCCCGGAAGCAGCAGCACAGCCGTCGCGGCGGCGAGGCGCAGGTAGAGCCAGATCACCGGCGCGGACCCAGCAGGGTGGGCACGTCCCCCGACGCCAGCCAGCGCGCCGCCTCCGCGTACATCCGCCCGCGCTCCCCGCGGAACGCCGCTGCGCGCAGCCGCAACGAGACGAGCAGGAGCTTCCTCGCGCGCTCCGCCTCCGCGGCACCCCGGTGCTTGGCGAGGAAGCGCAGGTGCCCGCTCACCTGCTCGAGGAACATCCGCCCGCCGTGGCCGGCCCCGCCCACGTGCACGACCTCGGCGCCGGGAAAGAACAGCACCTGCCAACCCGCCGCGCGAAAGCGGAAGTGCCAGTCGGTCTCCTCGCTGAAGAGGAAGAAGTCCTCGTCGAGCGGCCCGACCTCGTCCGCCGCCTCGCGCCGGACCAGCATGCACGCCCCCATCAGGAACTCGGCCTCGCGCACGCTCGCGTGGTCGAACCGCTCTGCGTAGAACGCGTTCAGCGCGCGGGATCGCGGGGCGAGCTTGCGCAGGAAGAAGTACTCCGTGGCGAGCCGCCACGCGGTCGGGAAGCCGCGCACCGAGCGTTGCAGCGTCCCGTCTGGGTTCACGAGCCGCGGCCCGACGACGGCGGCACGCCGATGTGCCTCGGCGAACTCGACGAGCCGCTCGACCGCGTCGCCCACGACCCAGGCGTCGGCGTTCAGGATCAGGAACCAGCGTCCGCTCGCCTCGCGCATCCCGCGATTCCAGCCGGCGGCAAGCCCGCGATTCTCCTGCTCCACGAGCCGTGCCTCGGGAAAGCGCGCGCGGACGAGCTCGAGCGTCCCGTCCGTCGAGCCGTGGTCGACGACGACCGCCTCGTATCCGCGGACGCTCTCGAGGCAGCGCTCCAGATAAGGCGCCGCATTCAGCGTCACCACCACGACGGAGACGTCCGCGCGGGCCATCGGCTACGCGTCGCGGGCGCGCATCGCGGCCGGGCGCACGCCCTCCAGGGCGAGGACGACGGCGCCTGGCAGCGCGAGCAGCACCGTGACGAGGAAGAACAGGAAGCCGCAGGCAAACGCGGGCTCCGGAGCCACGCCGAGCTGACCGAGGAAGCTGACGAAGAACGACTCGCGCACCGCAAGCCCGTTGATCGTGAACGGGACGAGGATCACGAGGAAGAGCATCGGACCCATCACGTAGTACGGGCGGGGCGACAGATCGACGCCGGCAGCCTTGCCCGCAAGCCAGATCGCCAGGACTCGAAACGCCTGGACGAACAGGGTGAGCGCGAAGACACCGATGAGCAGGCGCGGCGTCGCGCGGTAGCCGTGGATCCCTTCGTAGACCGCGCGAATCGGCTTGCCGACGCGCAGCTTGTCCAGCACCGGCGCGAGGCGGGCGAGCGGCCGGCGCACGCGCCGCGAGAACAGCACCACGGCCGCAACGACCGTGGCGACAACGAAGGCGGCCTCGACCCAGAGATAGGCGCCGACGTCGTAGCGGCCGATCGCGAGGACGAAGCCGATGGCCGCGAGCACGAGCGTCGCCGCTCCGCCGAGCGCACGCTCGAGCAGCACCGCTCCCGCGACAGGCCCGCCCGCTCCCGGATGCCGACGCGTGGTCTCGAAAATACGCGAGGCATCGCCGCCGATCGACGTCGGCAGCACCTGCCCGACCGTGTAGCTGACGAAGTACGCGCGCACGAGCCAGCCGAGCCGTTCGCGGATCCCCCGCGCCCCGAGCAGCAACTGCCAGCGCCAGGCCATCGGCAAAACGCTCGCAGCCATGATCCCGAACGAGCCGAAGACGTAGCCGAGCTTCGCGTTGGCGATCACATGCGCGGTCTCGCCGACGTCGATCTTCCAGACGAGGTACGCCGTTCCGAGACCGGTGACGAGGAGCGTGCCGGCGACGCGGAGGGCCCGGCGGCGAGTCACGCGCGGAAGCGGTCGTGCACGCGACGCAGGGCGTCGATCGCGTCGCCGATGTCGGCGTCGGAATGCGCGGGCGAGAGCGGCAGCGACAGGATCTCGGAGCCGGCCCGCTCGGCAACGGGAAGCGGGGGCTGATCGGGGAAGCGCTCGCGGTACCAGGTCAGCGTGTGCACCGGGAGGAAGTGGATGCTCGTGGCGACGTTCTCCTCCCGGAGCGCCCGCTGGTACTCGTCGCGGGTCGCTCCCGCGAGCTCGGGGTCGATGCGCACGACATAGAGGTGGAGCGCGTGCGTGTCGCGATCGTCGCGGGCGAGCGGCTCGATCCCGTCGAGCTCGGCCACGGCGTCGTCGTAGAGGGCAAACTGCCGCGCGCGGATCTCACCGTGCCGACCGAGCTTGTCGAGCTGGACGAGCGCGATCGAGGCGAGTACGTCCGAGAGATTCGCCTTGTACCCGGGCACGGCGATGTCGTAGAGGGAGCCTTCGCCGCGCCGCATCAGGCGAAGATCTGCGACCGCGTCCGCCACGGCGGCGTCGTTGGTCGCGATCAGACCGCCCTCGCCCGCGGCCACGTTCTTCGTCGCGTAGAGCGAGAAGCACGTCGCGGCCGAGAGCCCGCCGATCTTGCGGCCGCGATACGTGCTCTCGAACGCGTGCGCCGCGTCCTCGATCACCGGGAGGCCGAGAGCCCAGAGCGGGTCGAGGTCGCACGCCTGCCCGGCGAGGTGGACGGGCATGATCGCCTTCGTCCGCTCGGTCACGAGCTCGGCGACGAGTTCGGCGTCGATGTTCAAGTCGCTCTCGCGAACGTCGGCGAA
>JAWVDL010000057.1:0-4356 GCA_033857355.1 Gaiellaceae bacterium
GGCAGGTACTCGAGCGCCTCGTCCAGCGACCACGCCTCGTTGACGTCGAACTGGAGCGGGACGTCGGCCACCGCCCGCACCGCGCGGACGCGCTCCACGTCGAGCCCGTCACGGCCTCCGAGCTTCAGCTTCAGCCGCTTGTAGCGCCCCCGCACCTTCTCGGCGCGCCGGGCCATGTCGTCGGGGTCGCCGAGCCAGATCGTCCAGGAGGTCGGCGGACCGGCGCGGCGAAGCCCCAGCAGGCGCCAGACCGGCTGCTCCGTCAGCTTCCCGCAGAGGTCGTGCAGTGCCGCGTCGACGGCGGAGCGAGCCGCGTATTCGCCGGGAGGAAGCCGCTCGCCGATCTCCTCCAACGCGAACGGGTCGTCTCCGAGCAGCCCACCCGCAGCCTCGAGGTATGCAAGCGCGGAGGCCGCGGTCTCGTCGTAGCGCTCGATCGGCGCCGCCTCGCCGAAGCCGCTCTCGCCCGCGTGCCGCAGCTCGACGTGGACGACCTCCGCCTCGTCCTCGGCGCCCCGGGAGATCGTGAACGTCTCCGCCAGTCGCAGGGTGACGATGCGGGCCTCGAGCTCCACCGGGCAACCCTACCGCGCCGATTCGCGGCTAGACTCAGACCACAAGCGCCCGTAGCTCAGGGGATAGAGCGTTCGCCTCCGGAGCGAAAGGTCGCACGTTCGAATCGTGCCGGGCGCATCCCCCTAGCAGGACACGACAACTGACCAAGCCGGTTCAAACCCACGATCGTGTGGCGGCCACGATCCTCGTATGCGACGACGAGCCGCCGTTGCGCGAGCTCGTGCGCGCAATTCTCGGTGACCGCTTCGCCTACGTCGAAGTGTCCGACGGCGAGGCCGCGCTCGCACAGACGCGCGAGGTCCGGCCGGACCTGGTGATCCTCGACGTCATGCTCCCGCGGCGGAACGGCCTCGAGGTGCTCACGGAGATTCGCCGGAGTCCGGAGCTCGCCGGCACGCCCGTCGTCGTCGTGACCGCCTGGACGCACGCGGAGACCTCGGCGCTCGCCGCCGGAGCGAATCGCGTGCTCGGCAAGCCGTTCGATCCGGACGACCTGACCGCCGCAGTCGAGGAGCTGCTGAAGGTCGCGTGACGACGAGCCGCTGGCAATCCCTCGAGACGCGTCTGGTCGCGGCAAGCATCGTCTTCGCGCTGCTCATCGCGTTCGTCTTCGCCGTCCTGATCCTGTCCGTCTCCCAGCTCCGCAGCGCGACCGCCCGCGAGGCGCGGGCGAAGGACCGCACAGTGGCCGCACTGGAGCTCGAGAAGCTGGTGCTGGACATGGAGACTGGCGCACGCGGGCTCGTCATCACCGGCCGCGAGCGGCTGCTGCAGCCGTGGACGGCCGCGCGACGGCAGCTGCCCCACGGCCTCGCGGTCTTCGAGGAGCGCTTCGCCGACAGCCCGCAGCGCCCGCAGGCCGAGACGCTCGATCGCCTGATCACCGCGTACGTCCGCGACTACTCGGTGCCGCTCGTCGACCTCGCGAGGCACCAGCCCGCCGCCGCGCGCATTCCGCTCGCGACGGTCGAGGGAAAACACCGCCTCGACGCGATCCGCACGCGATTCTCCGCGCTGCTGAACGCGGAGAATCGGTTCGCGGCTACCTCGGCCGCCTCAGCGCGCTCGCGGTCCCAGTCGGCCATCACCGGCGCGATCGCCGGACTGGCCATGTCGGCGCTGCTGATCGTCGGCTTCGGCGTCTACCTCGCACGCGCGATCGCCCGACCGCTGCGCGAGGCCGCCGCGGGAGCCTCCCGGCTCGCCGAGGGCGATCTCTCGACGCGGCTGGCCCAGTCCGGCCCCGGCGAGGTTGGCGACCTGACGCGGTCCTTCAACGACATGGCCCAGAAGCTCCAGTCCAACCGGCTCGAGCTGGAGGAGCAGAACGAGCGGCTCCGGGAGAGCGAGCGCCTGAAGGCCGAGCTGGTCAGCATCGTTTCCCACGAGCTGCGAACGCCGCTCTCGAGCATCCTCGGCTTCACCGAGCTCCTCCTGCGGAGGACCGTCGACGAGCCGACGCGCCGGTCGTACCTCGAGATCGTCGTCGCGCAGAGCCAGCGCCTCGCCACGCTCCTGAACGACTTTCTCGACGCCCAGCAGGCAGAGGAAGGCCAGCTGCACCTCGCCGAGGAGCCGATCGACATGGCGACGATCCTCCGGGAGCAAACCCGGGTGTTCGTCGGGCAGAGCGAGCGGCACGAGATTCGCCTCGACGTCGACGAGCCGCTGCCGATGCGCGGCGACTCCAGCCGCATGGCCCAGGTCGTGGCCAATCTGCTCTCGAACGCGATCAAGTACTCGCCCCAGGGCGGCCTCGTCGAGGTCGCGGGCGAACGGACCGCCGGGGACGTGCGGATTCGCGTCCGCGACCACGGGCTCGGCATCCCCGAGGACGAGCAGCCGCGGATCTTCACGAAGTTCTTCCGTGGCGGCGCCGCGGCGAGCGGCATCTCGGGCACGGGGCTCGGCCTCGCGATCTCGCGCGAGATCGTCGAGGCCCACGGCGGCGGAATCGGCTTTTCCAGCACACCCGGAAGCGGGTCGACCTTCTGGCTCGAGCTTCCGGCGGACGCGAACGGCGACGCGGCCGAGCACACGGCGACGAAAGGAGACACATGAAACGCAGCCTCGTTCTTCTGCTCGCGGCGCTCTGCGCGGCCCTCCTCATGCCTGGGGCTCCGGTGGCCTCGACCACGCTCAAAGGGCCGGGAGTCATCCGCATCACGAGCCGGGAGACCAACTTCACGCGCGTCGACACCGGCGCGGTCGGCCGGTCGCCCGGCGACATGGAGATCTCGCGCCTCCAGCTCTACAACACGCGCATCCGCCAGCGGCCGATTGGCCACGGCCAGCTCGTCTGCATCTACACCGGCGACAACCTCCGCAACTGCGACGGCACCTTCGTCCTCCCCGCCGGCAAGCTCGTGGTCAGCGGCGGGCTCGTCTATCGCAGCCTCTACGACCTCGCGGTCATCGGCGGGACGGGGCTGTACTCGAACGTCCGCGGAACGCTCGTCGTCACCCGCGTCCGGCAGAAGGCACCGCCCGGGGACGTGCTCGTCTTCCGGCTCGTGGTGAGCTAGAGCAGAGCGGGAAGCGCGGCCTCCAGCCGGCGGAGGTCGCTCTCGTCGTTGTAGGCCGCGACGCTGATTCGCAGCAGCGGCCGGTCGTTCCAGCTCCAGCAGGGCGCCTCGATGCGGTGCTCCTCTCGCAGGCGCCGCCACAGCTCGTCGGGGTCGCAGTCCGGCAGCTCGAGCGCCGCCATCTGGACGAAGCCCGGGTAGACCGGCTCGAAGCCGAGCCGCTCCACGCTCGCCCGCAGGAGCGCGTGACAGCGCTCGCGCACCGCGGGCCAGTCGTGCTCGCGCTGGAAGCGGATCGCCGCCGGAACGCTGAGGAAAGCCGACGGGTCGCGCGTCCCCTGGCGCTGGTGGCGATCGACGAACGCGGCCTCGTCCTTCCAGCCCCAGCCGATCACGTGCGGCTCGAGCCGCTCGCGCTGGCTCTCGGCGACGTGGAGGAAGCCTGAGCCCTTCGGCGCGCACAACCACTTGTGGCAGTTCCCGGCGTAGAAGTCGGCACCCAGGGCGGCGAGGTCCAGGTCGACGTGCCCGGGCGCATGGGCGCCGTCGACGATCGAGACGATCCCGGCGTCGCGGGCACGGGCGCACAGGTCCTCGACCGGAAATCGCTGCGCGGTCGCCGACGCGATGTGACTGACGAACAGGACGCGCGTCCGCTCGTTCGCACCCGCCCAGAAGGCCTCCGGCGAGTCGAAGGGCCGGCGGACGTACTCGAATCCGTCCCGCGCCGCCCGGTACTTCCAGAGCAGGTTGTTCGACCCGTACTCGTGATCAGTCGACAGCACCTGGTCCCCGGGACCGAGTCGCAGCGAAGGGACGACGGCGTTCAGGCCGACCGTGACGTTCTGCATGAAGAGCAGGCCCTCGGCGTCGGCCCCCACGAACGCGGCCAGCTCGGCCCGCGCTTCGGCGATCCGGTCCGGCACCCCGCGGAAGAACTCCGTCGGCTGACCCTCGAGCTCGCGTTGGAGCCGCTGGTACTCCTCGAAGACAGGCCTGGGGCAGGCCCCGAAGGACCCGTGATTCAGGTGCGTCCAATCGGGGTCGAGCAGGTAGAGGTCGCGCATCGGCCGGACGCTAGCCTGCCGCGATGATCGGCGCCTCGTACCTTCGCTCGCTCGACCCGAGGCTCTCCCGCGACGTCTGGATCCTCCAGCTCGGCGGCCTGACGAACGCCTTCGGCAACGGGATCGTCCTGCCGTTCCTGATCATCTACCTGCACAACGTGCGCGGGATCCCGCTCGGGCTCGCCGGG
>JAWVDL010000058.1:0-25065 GCA_033857355.1 Gaiellaceae bacterium
TCGAGAGGAGCTCGACCCCTTCGTCGAAATCGCAGCGGGAGAAGACGATCCGGGTCAGCGGGTTGAGCGGGTTGTGCTCGAAGACCGCCACGATTCCGGCTGGCCGGACGACGCGCGCCAGCTCGGCCGCGAGGCCGGCTCGGTCGGGCGGATCGACGTGGTGGAAGACATTGACCGCAAAGGCAAGGTCGAAGCTCTCGTCGGCAAAGGGGAGCGTTTCCCCGTCGTACGTCCGATAGCGCACCGCCGGGTTCGCGGCGGCGGCGCGCTCGACGAGGGCCTGCGAGACGTCGACGCCCTCCAGGGCGCCGATCTTGGCGAGATACGGATGGAGCGAGCCCGGACCGGAGCCGACGTCGAGAGCGTGGATCCGCGCGGGGTCGCCGATCTCCCTGCGAGCGAGCTCGACGAGGACTCTGCCCTTGGCTTCGAGATAAAACGCGTGCTCTTGGCGGCCAAAGCCGATCGCGTCGCCGACGGCCTGCTCGTAGCTCTCTCCGTAGCGGTCGAATTCCGACACGGAACTATCATCGCTGGCCGTGTTCCTCAAGGGACTTTTCTGGGGCTCGCTCGGTGCGCTCGCGTGGACCCACGTCGGCTATCCGGTCGCCGCGACCGTCGCGTCCCGGGTGCGCCCGAGGACCGTGCGAAAGGGCGACGCGCAGCCGCGTGTGAGCGTGATCGTCGCCGCCTGGAATGAGGAGGACGTGATCGAGCGGCGCCTCGAGAACCTGCTCGCGCTCGACTATCCGCCGGAGCTCGTCGAGATCGTGGTGGCGTCCGACGCGTCGAGCGACCGCACCGACGAGCTCGTCACGGCGGTGTCGACCCGCGAGCCGCGCGTACGCCTCGTTCGTGCCCCGCGGGGAGGGAAGGTCGCGGCGCAGAACTTCACCGTGCCGCAGACCTCCGGCGAGATCCTCGCTTTCTCCGACGCCAACGCGACCTGGGCTCCCGACGCGCTCGCCAAGCTCGTCCGCAGCTTCGCCGATCCGGACGTCGCGTATGTGTGCGGCGAGCTGCAGCTGCAGCGGCCCGACGGGACGAACCGCGAGGGCGCGTACTGGCGATACGAGTTGCTGGTTCGCGCTGCCGAGTCGGCGCTCGGCTCGGTCACAGGCGGGAACGGCTCGATCTACGCGGTGCGCCGGGAGGACTACCTGGACGTCGACCCGCGCTTCGGACACGACCTCTCCTTTCCGTACCGGATGGTGCAACGCGGAAGGCGCGCGGTCTTCGAGCCCGATGCCGTGGCGTACGAGAAGCCCTCGCGAGACCTCGAGGACGAGTACCGGCGCAAGGTGCGCATGTTCGAGCACTGCTGGCTGATCGTCCTGCGCGGTCGGATGTTCAGCGACCTGGATCGGGTCTACCTCGCCGAGGTGCTGTCACACCGGCTCCTTCGGTACGGGAGCGGACTTCTCCACGTCGCGCTGCTCGCGACGAGCGTCGCGCTGGCGCGTGAAGGCCGGATCTACGCAGCGGCGCTGGCTGCGCAGCTCGCGTTCTTCGCCATGGCGGCGGCGCGACCGGGGTTGCCGCGCTACTACACGCTGGTTACGTGGGCTACGGTCGAGGCGCTCCGGAACTACCTGCGTGACGGCGTCCCTGCCGTATGGGAGAAGGCGGAGGGAACGCGGTGAATCGCGCGGCGGACGTCGTCGGCGCGGTCGTCGGCTTGGCCCTCGCGAGTCCCGTGCTCGCCGCTGCGGCGGTGGCGATCAAGCTCGAGGACGGCGGCCCGGTGCTCTACCGCCAGCGCCGCGTCGGCCTCGGCGGCGCGGACTTCGACCTGCTCAAGCTGCGGACGATGATCGTCGGGGCGGAGCATCAGGGCGCGGGCCTCGCGGTCAACCGCGGCGACGCACGCATCACCCGGGTCGGCCGCGTCCTCCGGCGCCTCTCGCTGGACGAGCTGCCGCAGCTCTGGAACGTCGTGCGCGGCGAGATGTCCCTGATCGGGCCTCGCCCGACGCTCCGTTACCAGGTCGAGCGGTACTCCGAGCGGCAGCGCAAGCGCCTGGACGTCAAGCCCGGGATCACGGGCTGGGCCCAGGTCAACGGGCGGGCGTCGCTGCCGTGGGACGACCGGATCGAGCTCGACGTTTGGTACGTGGAGCATCGCTCGCCGGCGGTCGACCTGAAGATCCTCGCCAAGACGCCCCTCGCGCTCTTCTCGGCCACGTACAAGGGCGAGACCGGAGGCTGGCACAACGCTTGATCCTGCTTGGGAAGGGTCGTCCTCACCTCCTCCCCTGCTGCGATCGTAAGCCGGAACGTGTGCCGTGTCAGCGACTTCTCGTAACGAATGCGTAACGACTGCGGGCTAGGCTCTTCGCCGTGCCGACCGTCCTCTTCACGTGCGCCGGCCAGCGCGTCGACATCGTCACGGCGTTCTGCCGTGCGGGCGCGACGACGATCGCGACCGACGTCAATCCGCTTGCGCCGGCGCTCTACCACGCCGACCGCTACGCACTCGTCCCGCGGATCGGAACGCCCGACTACGTCCCTGCGCTGCGCGATCTCGTTCGCGCGCACGACGTCGACCTGATCGTCCCGCTCACCGATCTCGACCCACCCGTGCTCGCGCGCGCCCGCGACGAGCTCGGCGCGCTCGTGCTCCTCCCGGATGCAGAGCTCGTCGACTTGCTCGGCGACAAGTACCGCGCCCACCAGCTCTTCCTCGAGCGCGGGATCGGATCCCCTCCGACCTGGCTACCCGACGAGCTGCCCGACGAGGTCGAGCTGCCGGTGCTCGTGAAAGCGCGGGAAGGCTTCGGCTCGCGGCACATCTACCGCGCCGACACGCGCGAGCAGCTGGACTTCTTCCTCGGCTACACGCCCGTCGACTCGATGGTGCAGGCCGTCTGCCTGGGAGAGGAGTTCTCGATCGACGTGTTCTGCGACCTCGAGGGGCACTGCGTGGCCGCGATCCCGCGCACGATGATCGAATCCAAGGGCGGCGAGTCGATCAAGGGCCGGAGCATCAAGGACTGGGATCTGATCGAGCACGCCTGCGGTGTCGCCGAGGCGTTGCGGCTCGTGGGGCCGGCGAACATCCAGTGCTTCCGCGAGCCGGGCGGGAAGAAGCTCGTGACCGACATCAACCCGCGCTTCGGCGGCGGCTTCCCGCTGCCACTCGCGGCCGGTGGCCGGTATCCGGAGCTTGCGCTCGCACTGGCAGCGGGGGAGCGGCTCGAGCCGAAGCTTGGGGAGTTCCGCGAAGGCGTCGTGATGACGCGCTTCTTCTCCCACCTGTCTCTGACCGCCGCAGGCGACGGTACGCTCGATCCGTTCGCCGAGGACCTCCCAGAGCCCGTCGCCACAGAGCCCGGCGAGGCGTGATCCGCCGGCTCGCCACGCTCGGGGCGCTCGTCGCCCTCGCCTCCGCGTGCGGCGAGGCCCAGCACAGCGCCACCCCGGAGAGCACAAGTAACAGAGTGTTACTAAGTCGGAAGGGCCCGGGAAGAGCGCTTGCCGGGGCCCACCGCCTGGCTCGGCCGGCGATCCTGCAGGTGACGCTCGTGAACGGGGACACGCTTCGGCGCGTCTCGGGCGGCCGCGTGCGGATCGCCGGCAAGGCCACCCAAACGAACCGTCGCGGCGTCGCGCGCATCCACGTCGCCGACCGTCACCCCTATCCCGTGCGCGTCAACGTGCGCGGCTTCGCGGCGCGCACCGTTCGCGAGTCGTTCCGGCGCCGCCGCAAGGTCACGATCCGGGTCTACCGGCCCGAGCTGCAATGGCCGTTCTACGGGGCAACCGCTGCCCGCAGCCAGGCTCAGCGCCACATCCGGCTTCGCCCGCCGTTCCGGGTCGTCTGGAGCCGCGGGATCGGAACGCTGATCGAGTTTCCCGCCGTCGTCTCCGACGGAGTCGCGTACATCGGCAACTTCCGCGGCACGGTGCGGGCGATCTCGATGCGCTCGGGACACGTCGCGTGGCGCACCGACCTGCACGCGAAGATGGCCGCCTCGCCGGGTGTCGTCGGCGACGAGCTCGTCGTCCACACGATGAGCGGCTCCGTGTACGTGCTCGACCGCGCGACCGGGCGCCGCCTGTGGAGCCGCTACATCGGCTCGCCGATCGAGTCGTCTCCGGTCGTGCGGCACGGTGTCGACTACTTCGGCGCGTGGAACGGCCGGGTCTACGCGCTCGACCTCCGTCGACACCGGGTGCGCTGGACGTACCGCTCGGGCTACAAGATCACCTCGAGCCCGGCGCTCGCCGGCCGCACGCTGTTCGTCGGCGACTACGGAGGGCGGCTGCTCGCGCTGCGGGCGCGGGACGGGGCTCTGCGCTGGGCCCGCTCGGTCAACGGGCGCATCTACGGAACGCCCGCCGTCGCTGGCAGACGCGTCTTCGTCCCCTCGTCCACCGGCGGCTCGTTGACCGCGTTCTCGACGGGCGGGCGCAGGCTCTGGTCGCTCAACACGGGCTCGTACGTCTACTCGTCGCCGGCCGCCTGGCACGGGCGTGTCTTCTTCGGCGCCTACAACGGCTCTTTCTACGGCGTCTCCGCAGGCAGCGGGCGCATTCTCTGGCGCGTCGGCACCGGCGGGCCCGTCTCGGGGGCGGCGGTCGTCGTGGACGGCGTCGCCTACGCCGGCAGCTTCGCTCACCGCATCGTCGGCGTCGACGCGCGCTCCGGGCGGGTTCGCCTGCGCTTCCCGCACGGGGAGTACGTGCCGGTCTCCGGCAACGGCGGACGGCTGCTCCTGCACGGTTACTCGCGGCTCTACGCCGTCGAGCCGCGCCGTCGTCGGCGCCACAAGCGATGAAGCGCTTGCTCCTCGGAGCCCTCGCGGTGCTCGTCGTCGCCGGCGGCGCGCTCGCCGCGTTCGTCGTCTACCGCGAGCGCCAGAGCCGGAACGTCCGCGGCTCTTCGACGGTCGAGTTCGTCGCCACCGAGCCGACCGCGCCCGTCGTCCGCGAGGAGGGCGTGCTCTGGCCGATGTTCGGCTACACGGAGCAGCGCGACCGCTACGCGCCCGGGCTCGACGTCCGGCCCCCGTTCCGTGCGATCTGGCGCTACCGCGCGCAGAGCCTCCTGGAGTTCCCGCCCGCGATCGCGTACGGCCGCCTCTACGTCGTCTCGAACGCGGGCGTCGCGATCGCGGTCAACACGCGCACCGGCAAGAAGGCGTGGAAGCACCGCGTCGGCCGCTGCTCGGCGGCGTCGCCGGCCGTGCACGGGCACGTCGTCTTCGCCTCGTTCCTCAACCGCCCGCCTTGCAACGCGAAGAAGGTTCTGGACGGCGAGGTGATCGCGTTCGCCGCCGGCTTCGGCAAGATCCGCTGGCGCACGCGGATCGGGCCGACCGAGTCGTCGCCGCTCGTCGCGAACGGGCGCGTCTACGTGGGCGACTGGCGCGGCCGCGTGTACGCGCTCGACGAGCTGACCGGAAAGATCGACTGGAGCTTCCAGACGGGGAACCGGATCAAGGGAGCGGCGGCGCTGTCCGGGAACCGCCTGTTCGTGGGCTCGTACGACCACCACGTCTACGCGCTCGGAGCCCGCACCGGAAAGCTGATCTGGAAGGCGGCCGCGCAACAGCGCCTCGGCCACCGCGGCCAGTTCTATGCAACTCCCGCCGTCGCCTACGGGCGCGTCTACGTGGGAGCGACCGACGGCAAGATGTATTCGTTCGGGGCCGCGAGCGGGAAGCTCCGCTGGTCGCACGGCACGGGCGGCTACGTCTACGGCTCGGCGGCGGTCTGGCGGAAGCGCGTCTACGTCGGCTCCTACAGCAAGACCTTCTTCTGCTTCGACGCGGCAACTGGGGACGTGCTCTGGCAGTTCAAGGCGAACGGCCCGATCTCGGGCTCCGCGACGATCGTGGACGGCGTGGTCTACTTCGCCACGCTGAAACGGCGCACGTACGGTCTGGACGCCCGCACCGGCCGGCAGCTGTGGACCTTCCCCGACGGGAAGTACAGCCCGGTCGTGGCCGACAAGAAGCGCCTCTACGTCGTCGGCTACGCGAGGATGTATGGGATGGTGCCGCGATGAGATACGTGGTGACCGGCGCCGCGGGGTTCATCGGCTCGCACCTCGCCGAAGCGCTTCACGCCGCCGGCCACGACGTCGTCGGGATCGACGCCTTCACCGACTACTACGACCCTGCGCTGAAGGAGGAGAACGCGCGCGGCCTCGACGTCCGGCGGCTCGACCTCGCCGCGGACGAGCTCGACTTCGCAGGCTTCGACGGCGTCTTCCACCTGGCCGGACGGCCCGGGGTGCGCAGCTTCGGCGACGTCTTCCCCCGGTACCTTCGCGACAACGTGCTCGCAACGCAACGGGTCTTCGAGGCCGCCGTGCGCGACCGTGTGCGCGTCGTCTTCGCCTCGTCGTCGTCGGTCTACGGCGAGACCGAGCGCTATCCGACGCCGGAGGACACACCCGCTCGTCCGCTCTCCCCGTACGGGATCACCAAGCTGACCGGCGAGCAGCTCGCACGCGCGTACGCGAGCAGCTTCGGGCTCGACGCGGTGGTCCTGCGTTACTTCAACGCGTTCGGGCCCCGCCAGCGGCCCGACATGGCGTTCACGCGAATCGCGCTTGCGCTCGCTTCGGGCGAGCACTTCACGGTGTACGGCGACGGGAAGCAGTCGCGCGGTTGGACCTACGTCTCCGACGTCGTGGACGCGACGGTCCTTGCGATGCAGCGCGGTAGCGGGACCTACAACGTCGGCGGCGCGCACGAGGTGTCGCTGCAGGAGGCGATCGCGCAGTTCGAACGGATCTCGGGACGGACCCTCGATATCCGAGACGACGCAGCCGTTCCCGGCGACCAGCGGCGGACGAACGCCGACACGACGCGGATTCGCAGCGAGCTCGGCTGGGAGCCGCGGGTGGGTGTCGAGGAAGGGCTGCAGGCCGAATGGGACTGGGCCTCCGCTAGAGTCGCCGCCCGATGAGCGCTGCCGATCTGGAGGGAGAGCAGGAGGTCGATCTCGGCCGCTACGGCAGTGCGCTCGCAGCGCGATGGTGGCTGCCGGTGGCCGGCCTGATCCTCGGCGCGGTGCTCGGATACCTGCTCTCGGTCGGCGGCAAGCAGACCTTCAGCGCCCAGGCTGTCCTCTATCCCGGCACCCCGTACTCGCCGAGCGGCGGGAACGCGATCCAGAGCCCGCAGACGAATCCGGCGAGCATCCGCGCGATCGTCAAGTCGGAGTCGACGCTCCGGCGCGTCTCCGCCGACGTCGGGATCCCGGTCGCGAAGCTGCGCTCGGGCACCTCCGCGAACGTCGTGGGCGGGACGGTGCCGAAGACCGGCCAGGTGCCGCTCTACGCAATCACCGTCAAGGGAGGCCAGCCGGCGAAGATCGCCCGTGCGGCGAACGAGCTGGCGCGGATCGCCGTCGCGGGCGTCTCGGCGGGCTATGTCGACACGAAGATCGCCTCGCTGCAGGCCCAGGTGACCTCCGACCAGCAGCAGCTCACCTCGATCGACCAGGAGGTGGGGCGCATCGAGGCGACCCTCCCGCGTGTAGGGGCGAGCGACCGGATCGCCGCAGCCGCGCTCGTGCTCGCAGCGCAGCAACGTCGGGCGGTCGTCCAGCAGGATCTCCTCGCGGTCCGGCCGCTGCTCGCGCAGGCGCAGACCGTCGAGCGCGGGAGGATCCTCACCCGTGCGGTGGCCAGCAAGGCAACCGCACGCAGCCGCCGGAACTCGATCGTGGTCGCCGCGCTGATCGGCCTCATCCTCGGCGGCCTCGCCGCGCTCGCCTGGGAGCGCTTCGCCGCACGCGAACCCCGCCGCCCGGCCTAGTACGCTCAGCGCGGGATGCTCGAAGGGAAGACCGTCGCGGTCGTCGTGCCCGCGTACAACGAGGAGCGGCTGATCGCGGAGACCATCGCCGGGATCCCCGACTTCGTCGACCGCATCGTCGTGGTGGACGACAAGTCGCGTGACGCAACCGTCGAGCGGGCGCGCGCGGCGGGCGACCCGCGCGTCGAGGTCGTCGTCCACGAGAAGAACCAGGGCGTCGGCGCCGCGATCGTCACGGGCTACAAGCGAGCGCTGGCCGAGCGGGTCGACGTGACCGCCGTGATGGCAGGCGACAACCAGATGGATCCGGCCGAGCTCGAGTCGCTGGCAGGCCCCGTCGCGCGCGGGGAGCTCGACTATGCCAAGGCGAACCGCTTGTTCACGGGCCAGGCGTGGCAGCAGATCCCGCGGTACCGCTATCTCGGCAACGCCGTCCTCTCGCTCTTCACCAAGATCGCGTCCGGGTACTGGCACGTCGCCGACTCGCAGGCGGGCTATACGGCGGTCGGCCTCCCGATGCTGGAGCTGCTCGACCTCGACCGGATCTACAAGAGCTACGGCTTTCCGAACGACATCCTCGTGCACCTCAACGTGTGGAACGCCCGGGTCCGCGACATTCCCTCACGCCCGATCTACGGCGTGGGCGAGAAGAGCGGGATCAAGGTGCGAAAGGTCGTTCCGCGCATCTCGTGGCTGCTCGTGAAGGGCTTCTTCTGGCGGATGCGCGAGAAATACGTGATCCGCGACTTCCACCCGCTCGTGTTCTTCTACATGCTCGGGTTCGCGATGACCTTCCTGGGCCTCGCGCTCGGAATCTTCGAGACCGTGCTGCGGATCATGGGCCACGGGATCCCGGCGGCGACGATCGTGCTCGTCGCGCTCCTCCTCATCTCCGGCTCGCAATTCGTGCTCTTCGGCATGTGGTTCGACATGGAGTCGAACAAAGACCTGCGTTAGCGGAGGTGTACCCGCGCTGTATCGGCCCGGGCGACAGTCGGACCCGTGAAGGCTGCCGCCGTTCACCGAAGCGGGCACCGACTAGGCCGTCGCTGGTCCGGTCACGCCCTCGTCGGGCCGGTGCTTCGACCGGGCGTGGTACCGCCGCATCTTCGAACGGCTGCCGCAGCCCTCCATGCTGCACCAGCGCCGGGTGCGGTTTCGGCTCGTGTCGTAGAAGAGCCACCCGCAGTCGTCGACGCCGGGGCACTCGCGGACGCGCGTGAGGTCGCCGCCGGTCAGGAGCTCGACGGCGGACCCCACGACGGGCCAGAGGACCCGGCGCAAGTCCGGCTCGCTCGTCCACGACCAGACGAAGCGGTCGCCGGCGCGGACGAGAGAGGCCACTCGGACCGCGTCGAGGTGCTCGTCCTGGATCGCGCGCCGATCGTCGCGAGCAGGCTCCTCGCCGCGCGCGATAGCTCGGAAGACCCCGTCGACAGCCGCCCGGAGCCGGAGTGCGCGCTCGAAGACGTCGCGAGCGCCGTCGGGATCCGCCGCGGCAAGCTCGCCCATCTGGCTCATGGCCCGCTCTTCCAGCGCCTGGGCGTGCCAGCTCCAGCGAACGAGGTCGGTGTAGTCGTGCAGGAAGTCCTGCGGCGCGTCGCTCAGCGGGTCTTCGATCGTGTTCGCGAAATGGAGACAGAGCCGCCCGCCGAGCAGGCGCGGAAAGTCTCGTGTGAGTCCCTGCCCCCGGGTCTTCACGTTCCTTCTTTCGAGTCGCGCCATCGAACGAGTTTACCGTCTATACCAAGTTTGGAAGTAAAGGTTGCCGGACACGCATCCTTCGAGACCCAGGGGGGATGAGACGAAAATGATCGGCAAGAGCCGCCTCGGCGCCGACTTCATGAAGCTCTGGAGCGCCCTGAGCATCTCGCTCATGGGCTCCGCGATCACCACGCTGGCGCTGCCGCTCATCGCGGCACGGACGCTGGGCGCCTCCGCGCTTCAGATGGGCGCGCTCGCGGCGGCAAGCCAGGCGCCGTTCCTGTTCTTCAGCCTTCCTGCCGGCGCGTGGATCGACCGGATGCGGCGTCGGCCGGTCCTCATCGCCTCGGATCTCGCGTCGGCGGTGTTGCTCCTTTCGATTCCGATCGCCGCGATCTTCGGAACGCCGCCGTACCTCCAGCTGTGCGCGGTGGCGTTCGGGGTCGGCACCTTCACGGTGCTCACGGATGTGGCGCACTACGCCTATGTGCCGACGCTCGTCGGGCGCCGGCAGCTGACCCCGTGCAACAGCCGCCTCCAGATCAGCCATTCGGTGGCCAACACGGCCGGTCCGGGCTTCGCCGGCATCCTCATTCAGCTGCTCAGCGCCTCGATCGCCGTACTCGCCGACGCCTTCTCGTTCCTGGTCTCGGCCGTTCTCCTGCGGTCGATTCGCAAGCCGGAAACGGATGTCGAGCTCGAGGATCAGCCGGTCGGCCTGGTCCAGTCGGTGCGGGACGGGCTGCGGATGCTTCTCCGACACCGGCTGCTGCGTCCGATCATCCTCGTAACCGCGCCGGCCGGGTTCTTCGAGTCCGGCCTTCTCGCGCTCTACATCCTCTACGCCAGCCGGTACCTCCACCTGAGTCCGCTGCTGATCGGCCTGACCTTCGCCGCCGGCGGCGTGGGCGCGATCCCGGGCGCGATCCTTGCCGAGCGCGCCGGGGCACGCTTCGGCGTCGGGCCGACGATCATCGGCGGCTACGCCCTTGCCGGCGTTGCCGCGCTGCTCGTCCCCCTCGCGGGCGGCCCGGTTGCCGCCGTCGTCCTCATCCTGATGGTCGGCAAGGCAGTCGGCGGGATAACCGACACCGCCGCGAACATCCAGCAATGGACGCTCCGTCAGGCCGTCACGCCGGATCGCCTCGCCGGGCGAGTCACCGCGGGTCAACGCTTCCTCGTCTACGGCGCCTACGCGCTGGGCGCGCTCGCGAGTGGCGCCGTCGGCTCGCTGATCGGCGTCAGGGCCGCGCTCTTCGTCTTCGCGTTCGGCATGGTAGTCGCGCCGCTCTTGGGCGCATTCACGGCGCTGCGGGGCGTCCGCGAGCAGCCTGCGGAGGCCGATGACGATGAGTTGAAGCCGGCCGATGAGGAGAGGTCGGCTGCGGACGACACCCGGCACGCGATGCCGACGGCACCGGAGTTTTAGGCCGTCCAGGACAGCGCTCCACGGGCGCGCGACTGGAACGTCTCCCGGCCCCCCGATTGCGTGAAGCCAAAGCACGGTCCGATAGCGTGCGACCGTCGTCGGGCGAGCCCCTATTCGCGCAACGCTCGAGCCATCAGGGATCTGAGGTGACGCAGCTTGTCGTCGGAGGCGCCGGCTTCATCGGCGCGAACCTGGCCGACCACCTCCTCGAATCCGGGTCGGATGTCGTCATCGCCGACGACTTCTCCCGTGTCGGCTCGCGAGAGAACGTGCGCTGGCTTTCGACGCGCCACGCGGGTTTGAGGGTGGAGGCGGCCGACGTGGCGCGCGGGCCGGAGGTTCTCGAACCGCTCGTCCGGGGCGCAAGCGTCGTGTACCACTTCGCCGGCCAGGTCGCCGTGACCAAGTCGATCGAAGATCCGCGGCGCGACTTCGAGGTCAACGCTCTCGGCACCCTCAACCTTCTCGAAGCCGTGCGCGCGGCGAATCCCGAAGCCGTGCTGGTCTACGCGTCGACGAACAAGGTGTACGGAGCGCTCGAGGATCTGCCCGTCGAGGAGGAGGACACGCGCTACGCGTTCTCCGGCGGGCGCACGGGCATCGACGAAGGCCAGCCGCTCGACTTCCACTCTCCGTACGGGTGCTCGAAAGGGGCGGCCGACCAGTACGTCGCCGACTACTCCCGCACGTACGGTCTTCGAACGATCGTCCTGCGCCAGTCGTGCATCTACGGCCAGAGGCAGTTCGGCGTCGAGGACCAGGGCTGGCTGGCCTGGTTCGCCATCGCAGCAGCACTCGGTCGCGAGATCACGATCTTCGGGGACGGCAAGCAGGTGCGTGACGTGCTCCACGTCGGCGACCTGGTCGACCTGATCGGGCGGGCGGTCGCGAAGAGCGAGAGCGTTCGCGCGCAGGTCTACAACGTCGGCGGGGGTCCCGAGGCAGCCGTGTCGCTGCTCGAGGCGATCGGCTTGATCGAACGGCACCTTGGTCGACCGCTGGACGTTTCGTTCTCGGAAGCCCGAACGGGCGATCAGCGGATCTACGTCAGCGACACCCGGCGCGCGCGGGACGAGCTCGGCTGGCAGCCACGGGTGGGAGTGCGCGACGGGATCGCGCAGCTCATGGGCTGGATCGAGGCGAACCGGTCGCTCTTCGCGGTCGAGAGCTCGCCCGCCTGAGCTACGATACGAACATATGTTCGTGTTGCCCGAGGCGACGATCCTCCACGCCGACCTCGACGCGTTCTTCGCCTCCGTCGAGCAGCGGGACGATCCGAGCCTCCGCGGCCGGCCGGTGATCGTCGGCGGGGGAGTCGTGCTCGCGGCGAGCTACGAGGCGAAGGCTCGCGGTATCCACTCGGCGATGGGCGGCGCGCAGGCTCGACGGCTCTGTCCTGACGCGATCGTGGTGCCACCGCGCATGTCGGCCTACGCCGACGCGAGCAAGGCGGTTTACCGCGTGTTCGAGGACACGACGCCGCTGGTCGAAGGGCTGTCGATCGACGAGGCGTTCCTGGACGTCAGCGGGATGAGGCGACTCGCCGGCAGCCCGATGGAGATCGCGGTCCGGCTGAAGCGCGAGGTCCGCGAACACGTGGGGCTGCCGATCACCGTCGGCGTGGCCCGCACGAAGTTCCTCGCCAAGGTGGCTAGCGGGGTAGCCAAGCCCGACGGGCTCCTGGCCGTGCCGCCGTACCGGGAGCTCGCCTTCCTCCACCCACTGGCCGTGGAGCGGCTCTGGGGCGTCGGTCCGGTCACCGCGGACAAGCTCCGGTCGCGAGGGATCACGACGGTCGGCCAGGTGGCGCAGCTTGCGGAGCCGATCCTCGTCTCGATGCTGGGCCGCGGAGCAGGTCGGCAGCTCCACGCGCTCGCGCACAATCGCGACCCGCGTGCGGTCCGGGTCGGCCGCCGTCGCGGCTCGGTCGGCTCGCAGCGCGCGCTGGGACGTTCGCGGAAGTCCGCCGAAGCCGTCGACGCCGTGCTCGTCTCGCTGGTCGACCGGGTCGCGAGACGGTTGCGGGCCGCGGATCGCGTCGGTCGCACGGTCGTCCTGCGATTGCGCTTTGCGGACTTCTCGCGGGCGACGCGGTCGCACACGTTGTCCTACGCGACCGAGAACACCCGAACGATCCTCGCGACGGCGAGAGGGCTGCTCACGGTTGCCATGCCGACGATCGAGCGCCGGGGGCTGACGCTGGTCGGCGTTTCGGTCGCGAACCTCGAAAACGATCTCCCCGCGCAGCTCATGCTGCCGCTCGACGGCTACTCGAGCGGAGCTCTGGACACCGCACTCGACGAGGTGCGAGTCCGGTTCGGCTCGGAGGCGATCACCCGAGCCGTGCTCCTCGGCCGCGACCAGGGACTGTCGCCGCCGCTCCTCCCGGATTGACCCGCTCGGTCAGGCCGGCAGCAGCTCCAGACGAACTGTGAACAGTCTGAGCAAACGGCGATATCGGTGACGCATCTTTCTCCCTCCTCTCTGCTCTCAGGACGGATTCGCGGCCGCGCTTCTTCCCTGGACGCCCGAACTGCGATTTCATGGAGGACGTGCCTGCCGAAAGCGCCACCGCCGCAGAGCTCGTCGCCCGCTGCCGGGCCGGCGACCAGGACGCCTGGCGCGCGCTCGTCGAGCGGTTCTCGCGCTACGTCTTTGCGATCGCCGTCCAGGGCTTCCGGCTCCCGGAGCATGCGGCCGAGGATGTCTTCCAGGAGGTCTTCGCCCGAACCTACGAGCACCTCGACCGGCTCCGCGACGACGCGGCGATTCAACCCTGGCTCGCCCAGCTCACGCGCAGGCTCTGCATCGACCATCTGCGCGCTTCGTCGCGGGAGCAGCTCGAGGAAGAGCCCGAGCCCGACGTCGCGGAGGACACGTTCGAGCGCCTGGACGATGCGCTCGCGGTGCACGAGGCGCTGGCCGAGCTGCCCGAGCAATGCGGGGAGATCCTCGACCGGTTCTTCGCGCGCGACGAGAGCTACCGGACGATCGGCGAGCTCCTCGGCTTGCCTGCGGGAACCATCGCCAGCCGGATCTCGCGGTGCCTCGCAAAGCTGCGCGAGCACTTCGAGGGAAGAAATCCGTCCCCCAGCCCGTCTGGTGATCGATGACCCATTACGACGAAGACCGGCTGGCTGCGCTGCTGCGCGTACTTCCGCCCGCTCCGAGAGGGTGGGTCACGGCTGCCCAGGAGCTGCCTCTGGCGCGCCGAGGGCTCGACGAGATCGTCGCCCGTGCCGAAGCCGACGCCGAGTTCAGGGCGCGGCTCGTCGCCGACCTCGAAGCCGCGCTCGAGGCCGAGGGCTACGAGCGGGACCCGGCCGTGCTCGAGGCGCTCCGGCAGCGTTTGGCCGGCGGTTGAGCGAAGCCGACGACCTGCTTGGTCTGAGCGTCGGCGAGCTCCTCGACGAGCTGGCTTCGTCGGCTCCCGTTCCCGGATCTGGGTCGGCCTCCGCGCTCGTTGCGGCGATGGCCGCCGCGCTCGTGTCGATGGCCGCGCGGCTTGCCTCCGACTGGGAGGACGCGTCGGGTGTCGCCGCCCAGGCAGACGCGCTGCGGATCCGCGCGGGCCGGCTCGCGCAGCTCGACGCAGAGGCGTACGGCGCCGTGCTCGAGCTCCGCGAGGCTCCTCTGGAGGAGCGACCCGAGGATCGAGACTTCCGTCTCGGAGGAGCGTTCTCGCACGCGGCGGACGTGCCGCTCGAGATCGCCGGCGTCGCCGAGGACGTCGCGGAGCTTGCAGCGCTCGTCGCCCACGCGAGCGCGCTCGCGCCGCGGGCGGACGCCGCCGGGGCGGCCGTGCTGGCGGCTGCGGCCGCCCGGAGCGCGGCGAGCCTCGTGGCGATCAACCTGTCGGTGGCGGAAGGCGATCCTCGCCCCGTGCGTGCTCGTGCGCACGCCCAGGCGGCCGAGCTCGCTGCTCGGCGCGCGCTCGAGGCGTCGGGCTAGCCGGAAAGACAAAAGCCGCCCGGCGTCCGAGCGGCTCCTGTCTCTCCTGTGCTCGCCTCAGGCCGGCGCGGCGATTGCGGGCGCCGCGGCTTCGCGGACTCGGCGGTGGGCGAAGACCGGGCCCAGCGAGCTCAGTGCGCGCCGGACGCGGTGCTCACGCGGAACGGCCTCGGCGGCCAGGCGGTAGCGGGCCGCCTCGCGCAAGAGATCGTCGTTGCGGGCTCTGGCGAGTTCTTGCATCACATATGGGTGGGACTGCATTTGCGGCTCCTTGCTCGTCGGTGACGACTACTAGACGGGGGCCGCGTTGCTTTTCTTCCCTTGTAGGCTCGCTGCCGATGTCGCACGAGCCCCTCCCCGCCTGGAGCCTCCGGCCCGATGCCGTCGAGGAGCTCGCGGCCGCTACGGACTGGCCCGAGCGCATGACGCGCGACTGGGCCTGGGGCGGTGCGACCGGCTCGGGAGTTCGGGTCTGCATCCTCGACAGCGGCATCGAGCCCGGGCATCCGCTCGTCGGCGCGGTCGACCGGTCGGTGGCGCTCAGCGGCGAGGGCGACGACGTGACGGTCGCGGAGGACGCCGAAGGCGACCTGTGCGGACACGGGACGGCGTGCGCCGGCATCGTTCGCTCGATCGCGCCCGACTGTTCCATCTCGAGCGTCCGCGTGCTCGGGGCGGGGTACACGGGCAGCGGAAGCATCCTGCTGGCGGGTCTGCGGTGGGCGATCGAGCAGGAGTACGACGTGATCAACATGAGCCTGTCGACCACGAAGCGTCAGTTCGCGAGCACCTTGCACGAGCTCGCCGACAGCGCCTATTTTCGGCGGACGATGCTCGTCGCCTCGGCCCACAACATGCCCGTCGAGAGCTATCCCTGGCGGTTCGCCTCGGTCATCTCCGTCGGCAGCCACGAGGACGACGACCCGCTCGCCTACTACTACAACCCGCGCCCGCCGGTCGAGTTCTTCGCGCGCGGGCTCAACCTCGAGGTCGCCTGGCTCGGCGGCGGCACCCTGCACGTGACGGGGAACAGCTTCGCGACGCCCCACATGACGGCGATCTGCGCCCTCGTCCTGAGCAAGCACCGCGAGCTGACGCCGTTCCAGCTCAAGAGCCTGCTCTACCTGACCGCGTCGAACGTGGGAGGCGAGGGATGAGCGAGGAGGAGCTTCGGGCAGCGGTCGCGGCCGGCGTGCTCGGCGCGGAGGAGTCGTTCCAGAGCCTCTTGCAGTCGGTTGTCGAGGTCGCCCGGGCGATCTTCCGCGCGCAGGCGTCGTCCATCTTCCTGCTCGACGAGCAGACGGACGAGCTGGTTTTCGAAGCGGTCGCCGGCGAGGGCGCCGACACGCTCCGCGGCCGCCGTTTTCCGTCGAGCACCGGCGTCGCCGGGTGGGTGCTGGTCGCCCGCCAGCCGCTCGTGATCGAGAACGTCGGCGAGGATCCTCGCTTCGCCCGTGAGGCCGCCGAGAGCACGGGCTACGTCCCGAAAGGGCTCATGGCGGTCCCGCTCCTGCACGAAGAACGTGCGCTCGGCGTGCTCGAAGTGCTCGACCGGCCGCAGGAGGCGGCCTTCAGCCTCGCCGAGATCGAGCTCCTGGGCCTTTTTGCGAATCAGGCTGCGATCGCGCTCGACCTGCTCCGGCGGGCGCGACGAGCGCAAGCCGCTGTGCAGGGCAGCCAGCTCGCCGTCGTCGCGCGGATCGCCCGCGCCCTCGACGAAGAGCCCAGGCGCCGGAAGGATGCCACGCTTCGTCTGCTCGAGGCGATCGAGGAGCTGCTCGCCGACCGCCCCGAGAACGACTGAGCCCGGCCGAAGCCGGGCCCAGTTCGAAGAGTCGAGACCGACGGGCTAGGGCTCGTTGCGGTCCGTCTCGCTTTCCATCCCGGCGTCATTCCGTCCGATGTCGGCACGGCCCACGTCGGCCCGTCCTACGTCGTACCGATGAGCCTCGACATCCGGCTCCTCTTTCTCGTCCTCTGCGGAGCGGACATGCTCGTCCTGTCCTTCTGACATTTCTCCTCCTTCCGGAAGGTCCGCGCGATCTGCGCTACACACCAGACGCGGAATCCTGGCCGAATCTTCCCACGTCGCTCTTCCAAAACACAATCGGCACTGCGATCCTGCGCGCGTGAAGCCGGCAAACCGCCTCGGCGACTCGTTGCACGCGTTCCGCGACGTCTTCCGGAATCGCGATCTGCGACGCCTCGAGCTCGCCTGGGCGGGCTCGATGATCGGCACCTGGGCGTACGGCGTCGGGCTCGTGGTGTTCGCGTACGAGGCCGGCGGTGCGACGGCGGTCGGCCTCGTCGGCTTCGCCCGCTGGACGGCGGCGGCGCTGGCGGCTCCGCTGACCGGAGCGCTCGGCGACCGGCTGCCACGGGCGCGCGTGATGGTCGGAGCAGACGCGATTCGCGCGGTGACGCTGGTGGCAGCCGCGGCGGTGGTGTTCGCCAACGCCCCGGTCTGGATCGTCTACGTGCTCTCGGGAGTGGTTGCGGTGACCTCTACGGCCTTTCGGCCGGCTCAAGCGGCGCTCGTGCCGTCGCTCGCCCAGACGCCGCAGGAGCTGACCGCGGCAAACGTCGTCGCCACGACGATCGAGAGCGCGGGGATCTTCATTGGCCCTGCGCTCGGCGGCTTCCTGCTCGCGGTCTCGTCCACGGGCGTCGTCTTCCTCGTCACCGCTGCGACCTTCGTCTGGTCGGCCGCGCTCGTGCTGCGGATCACGCCGAAGCCCGCGCCGAAGCCAGAGGAGGGTGCGGCGCGAGAGCCGTTTCTCGCGCACGCAGCCGGCGGCTTCCGCGCGATCGCGGGCGACAAGGGCCTGCGCGTGCTCGTCGGTCTCCTCGCCGCGCAGACCTTCGTCATGGGGGCCTTGAGCGTGCTGGTCGTGGTTGCGTCGATCGAGGTCGTGGGCCTCGGCAGCTCCGGCGTCGGGATCCTCAACTCGGCGCTCGGTGTCGGCGGGCTTCTCGGCGCGGTCGCAGCGGCCGTGTTCGTGGGGCGCGAGCGGCTCGCGGTCGGGTTCACCCTCGGGATCGTGCTCTGGGGACTGCCGATCGCGCTCATCGGCATCTGGCCGAGTGCCGTTCTCGCAGTGGTCATGCTCGGCTGCGTCGGTGTCGGGAACACCGTCGTCGACGTCGCCGGGATGACGTTGCTCCAGCGGTCGGCCGCCGACGCGGTGCTTGCGCGGGTCTTCGGCGTGCTCGAGAGCCTCATCGTCGGCTCGATCGCGCTCGGGGCGGCCGCCGCGCCGCTGCTGATCGCTGCTGTCGGCGCGCGTGGCGCGCTCGTCGTCACCGGCGCCTTTCTCCCGGTCCTCGTCGCGCTCACGTGGCGGAGGTTGTCGGTGATCGACTCAAGCGCAACCCCGCCCCTCGCCCGCGTGGCGCTGCTGCGCGCGATTCCGATTTTCGCGCCGCTCCCGGCGCCGGCCCTCGAACGGACGGCGTCGCGCCTCGTCCCCGTGCAGGCCGCCGCGGGCACCGAGATCATCCGGGCCGGCGAGCCCGGCGATCGCTTCTACATCGTCGAGAGCGGCGAGGTGGAGATCCTGCCGGAGGCGAACGATCCGTCGCTGCACGGGCCGGGGGCCTACTTCGGGGAGATCGCCCTCCTGCGGGACTTGCCCCGAACGGCCACCGTCCGCGCCCGCAGCGACGTCGCGCTCCTCGCGCTTGCGCGCGACGACTTCCTTGCCGCGGTCAACGGCGATCCCGAGAGCCGCCAAGCGGCGGACATGGTCGTCATGTCGCGCCTCGCGCCGTCGGTGCCCGTCTAGAGGTTGATTTCCAGGCCGTCCTGGGCCTGCTCGAACCCGTCGGCGAGCGGAAGCTCCGAGGGGCGGTGCGTGACGAGGAGACGCTTGGCGCCGGAGGCTTCGAAGGCGGCCGCGGCCTCGTCCAGGGACAGGTGCCCGCGCAGGCCCTCCTCGCCCGACTCCGCGAGTGTCGCCTCGCAGATGAACACGTCGGCGTCGCGGGCGAGCTCGGCGAGAGCGTCCGCCGGCCCGGAGTCGGCCGAGTAGGCCAGGGTGGCCTCCGGCCCGGTGACGCGGAAGCCGAACGACAGCAGCCCGTAGTGCGGGACACGAAACGGCGTGATCGAGAGGCCGGCCGCGTCGAATGCCGTGCCGTCGGCGTATTCGCGGATCGGGAAGGTCGAGTCGAACATCTCCTCGCTGCCGAAGGTCCGGCCGAAGGTGCGCAGCTGCTCGGCGCCGCCGGGAGGCAGCCAGAGCTCGGGTGGCTCCACGTCGCGCGCGGGTCCGAACATGAGGCTCCAGGTCCACGGTACGAGGTCGCCCCAGTGGTCGAGGTGGAAATGGCTGATCGCGATCGCATCCACCCGAGGCCAGTCCTCGCGCTCCCGAAGCCGGGGCAGCACGCCGGGGCCGCAGTCGAGCAGCAGGCGGCCCGACTCCTCCTCGACGAGGTATCCAGACTGCGCACCGCCGGGATTCGGCCACGCGGGAGAGCAGCCTGCCACGACCACGTTCACCGGTCGGAGCCCTTCATCCGTGCGCACTCTGTGTCATAGAATGGCCGGGTGCCCGCCCCGACCGAGGTTCTCCAGCGCGTTCCACTGTTCTCCGATCTCGATCGACGGGATCTGGAGAGGATCGCAGGCTCGATGAAGGAGCGCACGTTCAATGCGGGCGACCCGGTGCTCGTCGAGGGCGAGAGCGGTGTCGGCTTCTTCATCATCGACAGCGGCAACGCGACGGTGTCCGTCGGCGGCGAAGAGCGCCGCAAGCTCGGGCCCGGCGACTACTTCGGCGAGGTCGCGCTCCTCGCGCAGACCGATCGAACCGCGACGGTGACGGCTGAGAGCGAGCTTCACTGCTACGGCCTGACGAGCTGGGCCTTCAGGCCGATCATCGAGGAGAACGCCGGCCTCGCCTGGAAGCTCCTGCAGTCGCTCGGCAAGATGCTGAGCGGCCCGCGCGGCTGAGCTAGCTCCGCGGAACGGGCTGCCGGCTCGTCCCGGCCCTCCATTCGAGGCCGTAAAGCCTTCGTAAGCAGTTCGTTCGCGCGCCGGGGCCGCCTCTATGCTTTGGCCATGCCGACCTCGGTTGTCACCGGCGGCGCCGGATTCCTCGGCTCCCACCTCTGCGATTACCTCGCTGCTCAGGGCGAGCGCGTCATCTGCGTGGACAATCTCGAGACGGGCTCGCTCCAGAACGTCGAGCACATGCGCGGCGACCAGTTCGCGTTCATCAACCACGACGTCACCGAGCACCTCGCCGTCGACGAGCCGGTCGACTTCGTCTATCACCTGGCCGCGCTCGCGAGTCCGATCGACTACCTGCGCCAGCCGCTGCACTCGCTGAAGGTCGGCTCGTACGGCACGCATCACGCGCTCGGCCTGGCGAAGTTCAAGCGGGCGCGGTTCCTGCTCGCGTCGACCAGCGAGGTCTACGGCGACCCGCAGGTGCACCCGCAGCCCGAGACCTACTGGGGGCACGTGAACCCGATCGGTCCGCGCGGCGTGTACGACGAGGCCAAGCGCTACGCCGAGGCGCTGACGATGGCCTACCACCGCCAGCAGGGAGTCGACACGGCGATCGTCCGAATCTTCAACACGTACGGACCGCGGATGCGGGAGACCGACGGGCGCGCCTCGGTCACCTTCCTGCACCAGGCACTCGAAGGGACGCCGCTGACCGTCTTCGGCGACGGCTCCCAGACCCGCTCGCTCTGCTACGTCGACGACCTGATCCGCGGGCTCTACATGCTCGCGCAGAGCGGCGAGCACCTCCCCGTCAACATCGGAAACCCGTCACATGAGGTGACGATGCTCGAGCTCGCGCAGACCGTGATCAAGGTCACGGGCTCGTCCAGCGAGATCGTGTTCGAGGCGCTGCCCACGGACGATCCGCAGGTGCGCCGACCGGACATCACGCGAGCGAAGCAGGTGCTCGCGTGGGAGCCGGAGATCGACCTGGAGGAAGGCCTCCGGCGCTGGCTCGTCGCGCTGGGCCGCCAGCCCGTCGGTGTCTAGGCAGCTCGTCCTGCTCGCGGCCATGCTCGTCGCGGCCGCCGGCCTCGCCGTGCCTGCGTCCACGGCGACGAAGGCCACCTCTGCCCGCCACATGCTGGTCGGCATCGTCGACGACGCCCAGACCCTCTACGGCGATCCGGACAAGACCTATCCGCTGCTGAAGAAGCTCCGCGTGCAGGTCGTCCGCGTGAATCTCTACTGGGGCGGGCGCTTCGGCGTCGCCAAGCGGCGGCCGTCTCTCGCGACCAACCCGAACGACCCGGCCTACGACTGGAGGCTCTTCGACCGCGCAGTCACGTACGCGAGCAAGAACGGGATCAAGGTGCTCTTCACGATCATGTACACGCCCTCGTGGGCGAACGGTGGGCGCGCCCAGAACGTTGCGCCGCGGAGCTCGGACGACCTCCGCAAGTTCGCGTACGCCGCGGCGTTTCGCTACAGCGGCACGTTCACGCCGGCGAAGGAGACCACGAAGCTTCCCGCCGTGAGGCTCTGGCTCGCCTGGAACGAGCCGAACAACCCGATCAACCTCACGCCGCAATACCGCCGGGTCGGATCGAAATGGGTCATCCAGAGCGCGGTCGACTACGCGAAGATCTGCACCGCGGTCTACACCGGCGTCCACGGCACGAAGCTGCCCGGGGAGAAGGTCGCCTGCGGCGCGACGGCCCCGCACGGCAACAACGCGCCGCGCTCGAGCCGTCCCTCGGTTTCCCCGATTGGCTTCCTACGCGCGCTCAAGAAGGCGGGCCTGCGCAACTTCGACGCCTACGCGCACCATCCGTACTACGGCAGCCCGCGCGAGTCGCCCACGACGAAGCCACCCTCGTCTGCGGCGGTCACCATGGCGAATCTCGGCACTCTGACCGCCGAGGTGACGCGGCTCTACGGGCCGAAGCGGATCTGGCTGACCGAGTACGGCTACCAGACGAACCCACCCGACCGGCAGTTCGGCGTCTCGTACGCGGCCCAGGCGCGCTACCTGACGCAGGCGTACGCGATCGCGCGGCGCAATCCACGCATCGACATGATGCTCTGGTTCCTCCTCCGCGACGACTCGCGGGTCGCCGACGGATGGCAGTCGGGCCTGTTCACGTCGTCGGGCGTGCGGAAGCCCGCGTACGACGCTTTTCGGAAGCTGCCGCACTGAGCTCGGTCCACGCCGGCGCGGCGAGGAGCGGCGCAAGCGCGGCCCCGCCGAGCACGATCGAGGTCACGGTCCGGTCGCCCGACCACACGAGTGTGAGGTGGACGGGCACGTTCGAGATCCAGTAGACGAGCACGAGGCCGAGGAACGACAGGGCCAGCCACGCGCCGGCGAAGGCGAGCTCCCGGTAGCGGCGCGAGACCAGGGCGGTGGCGAGGCCCAGGAGGATCAGGGCGAGGAGGAAGCCGAAGCGGCCGCTCGCGATCCGGTCGGCGAGCCCGCCTGCCGCGGGTCCGACGCGGTCGGCGTGATCCGAGAGGTACCCGGGGCTGGCCGCGTTCCCGAGGGAGTACTCCGGGTTCGGCAGGTGATGCGCGGCGATGAACACGCGCCAGGGCACGAGCACTGCGAGCACTCCCAGCATGGCCAGGCTCGCCCGCGCCAGCCGGGCCCGGTCCCACACCGCGAGCGTCCCGAGCAACGCGACCGCCGCGGCCAGGGCGAACAGCGCGCCTTCGCTCTTCGTCAGCGCGGCGGCGCCGAGGAAGAGCGCGGCGCAGGCCAGTACGGGCGTCTGGCCGGTCTCGAGCCAGCGGGCGAGGGCGGCGACGCCGAGCACGACGAAGAATGCAAGCGGCGCGTCCGCGAGGCCGTTCGAGACCTGCTGGATCGTCCCCGCGGCGGACACGATCGCCAGCGTGACGAGCCCTGCAAGCAGAAGCGGCACGCGAGGCGTGAGCAGGTCGAGCAGCGCAAAGGAGAACGCGGCGGCGACCAGGACGAGCTGTACGTGAAAGAGCGCAGGGTCGAACGCGCCCATCGTGCGGAATCCGATCGCCTCGAGCGACGGGAAGAGCAGCGGATGCTGCAGGGGCGGGTAGGCGTCGGTCGTGAAGACCGGGTTCGCCGTACCGCCGAGCTGGTAGAGCGCCCGCGCCTTCATCCCCCAGATCGCCCAGCCGTCGAACTCGAGCAGCGGACGGCGGCCGACCGTGACTAGCGCATAGCCCAGCTGGGCCTCCAGCGGCGCGAGCGGGGCGAGGCCGAGCAGTTCGCGCTTCCGGTCCTCCCGCACGATGGAGCGCGGGCGCCTGATGAACGCGGCGACGCCGACCACCAGCGCGAGCAGCGTGAGCTCCACGAGCCCGAGGGTGATCTGGATCAGAACGAGCTCAGCCGCGAGCAAGCCGACGGCAGCCAGCCCGGCCATGTAGGCCAGGCCGAGCCTGCGCCAGCCGCGCAGTCCGAGCAGCTGCAGCAGCGCGACTCCGATCGCCAGGTAGAGGACCTGCAGGTAGAGGAGGCCGACGACGCTGCCGCTCATTGCGCGACCCGGGCGACCCAGAACGGGTTCGAGCCGTCGCGGACGACGTCCGAGAATGGAAGTCCGAGCGACTTCGGATCCGTGCCGACCGAGAGGACGACCGTCGCCTGAGCCGGCGTAGTGACCGCAATCGCCGGCAGGAGGTAGTAGCGCCCGAAGGTCTGTAGCGTGGCCGAGCGGTCGACTCCCGGCGTGAACGACGCCGAGGCGGGCGCGTTGACGAAGTAGCGGTCGTCGCGGCGCAGCTGCGCGCGGAAGAAGTTGAACGCGTCGATGGGGATCCCGTTCGCGTAGGCAGCGGCCTCCAGCCGGTCCTGTGCCGTGTAGCCGCTGAACTGGACGTGCTCTCGGTGGAGGAATCGCCAGCTCTCGGGATACGACTTCAGCGTGGAAGCGAGCGCGCTCGCTGCGAGGAGGCCCGCCAGGACGAGGCGCAGCGTTCGGAGCCGCGCCTCGGTCATGCGAGCAGCCGGCCGAGCCCTTCCGCCTCGAGCAGGGAGCGGTAGAGCCGGTCGACGTCGTCCACGAGGCGCTCGACCGAGTAGCGCTCCCGCACGCGCGCCTGCGCGGCCTCGCCCATCCGCTTGCGCAGCTTGTCGTCGGTGGCGAGCTGGGCGAGACGGTCGGCGAGCGCCTCGACGTCGCCGGGCGCGACGAGGAAGCCGTCCTCGCCGTCGCGCACGACGTCGGGGATCCCGCCGACCCGCGTGGCCACCACCGGCTTCCCTGCGGCGAGAGCCTCGATCGCGGTTACGGGCGTCCCCTCGTTCGCGGACGGCAGGACGAAGACGTCGAACGCCGCGAAGAAGCTCGCCACCTGCTCCTGGTAGCCGAGGAAGAGCGTCTCGCGCATCACGCCGAGCTCGTGCGCGCGCCGCTCGACCTCGCCGCGGTCAGGCCCGTCGCCGACCAGGCACAGGCGCGCGTCGATCCCGCGCTCGCGCAGCGACTTGAACGCGAGCAGGACGTCGTCGGTGCGCTTGATCCCGGTCATCCGGCCGATCCAGCCGACGGTGAACGGCCGCTCCCCGATTCCGAGGACGCGTCTCGTCTCGCCACGGCCGTTCGAGGTCGGAGCCACGCGCTGGTCGAGCTCGATTCCGAGCCGGACGACGGCGAACCGGGTCGCAGGCGCGACGTCCAGCTCGACGAGGTCGTCGCGCACCTGCGGGCTGACGGCGACGAGAGCGGTCGTCGAGCGCGCGAGCGCTCGCTCGAGGTGGCGAAAGGCGCGGGCGCGCACCGGGTCGAAGTAGCCGCGCAGGACGTGGCCGTGAAAGGTGTGCACCACGACCGGGGGCCGTGCGTCGCCCGCCAGGAGCGCGGCGAAGCGTCCGACGGCTCCGGCCTTGGCGGTGTGCGTGTGCAGGATGTGCGGCCGGACCTTGCGGATCAGCCGCGCGAGCCGGACCGCCGCGACGACGTCGCGCGCCGGCGAGATCTCGCGGTGCAGCTCGTCGATGCGCACCACGTCCACGCCGAGCTCGTCGGCGACGAACGCCATCGAGTCCTCCCCCGGCGCGAGGCTCCCGGCGACGAGCGTCGTCTCGTAGCCGCGCTTTGCGAGGCCGGCGGTGAGATACGCGACGTGCAGCGCGGGCCCGCCCATGTTCAGGCGCGCGATCACGCGCAGGACGCGGACCGGCTCAGCCAAGGAGGAAGTCGGCCGTCCGGCGCAGGCCCTCGTCGAGCCCGACGCGCGGCTCGAAGCCGAGGAGGCGCCGCGCC
>JAWVDL010000059.1:0-5649 GCA_033857355.1 Gaiellaceae bacterium
CGCGCCGCTCTAGGTCTCGACCGCCGCCACCTCGGTCGCGTCCGCGATCTCGCGCACGACCTCGACGATGTCGCGGTTCGCGTTGAAGATCCGCAGCTGGCGATCCGAGCCGTTGCCGCGCGACAGGATCTCCTTCACGCCCTCGAGCTCGCGCTCGGAGCCGAGCTCCCGCGCGTGGGGCTCGAGCTCCCGAAGCGTTCGCCGAACCGCCTGCGCGACGGGCATCCGGTTCCGGCGCCCGGTGGCCAGGTCCATGATCGGCGCCTCGAGGCCGTAGCGCGCCGCCAGCCACTTGTTCTCGGTCGTGAGGATGCGGTGGTACGAGGGGATCTCCTCGCCGCGCTCGTACTGCTCGCAGAGGAGCTTGACGAGCGCCTGGCAGTACGCAGTTATCGCGACGGCGTCCTCGACGCGCGTGACCGCGTCGCAGATCCGGATCTCCACCGTGCCGAGCCGCGGGTGGAGCCGGATGTCCCACCAGATGTGCGTGTAGTCCGCGATGCAGCCCGTCTTCTCGAGCTGGCCGACGACCTGCGCGTAGTCCTCGTAGTTCTTGAAGCGCGGCGGCGGCCCCGAGCGCGGGAAGGCCGCGAAGACCATCTGCCGCGACGACGAGAGCCCGGTCGGCTCGCCGCGCCAGAACGGGGAGGACGCCGAGAGCGCGAGCAGCGGCCCGAGCTGGGGTAGGAGGCCGTTCACGACCTGGATCGCCTTCTCCGGATCGTCCACGGCGACGTGCACATGCATCCCGAAGATCAGCTCGCGGCGCGCGATGTACTGGAGCTGGTCGACGAGGTTGCGGTAGCGGTCGCGCGCCGTGATTCGCTGCCGCTCGAAGAGCGAGAAGGGATGTGTCCCCGAGGAGCCGACGCGGAGGTCGTGGCCGCGCGCGATCTCGCTGACGTAGGCGCGGATCTTCAGCAGTTGTCCGAGCACATCCGCGGGGGTCCGGCAGACCGGCGTCGCGATCTCGAGGACCGACTGCATCAGCTCGGGGTTGATCCGCGGCTCGAGCTCGTGCCCGCTGACCGCGGCCAGGACGGTGTCGATGTGCTGGACGAGGTCGAACGTCTCGCCGTCGAGGAGCATGTACTCCTCCTCGACCCCGAGCGTGTAGGCGCCCTCGCCCTTACCGAACGCGTGGTCGAGCACGCTTCCGCCGCGGGCGAACTCGCTGCCCTTGCCGGTGATCGAGGCCGGGAAGATCTGCTTCATCGGTCTGCGAACGATATGTCCTCGCCGGCTCGTGCCGAAAGCATCGAATACAGTCCGCGCGCGATGAAGAAGCTGATCGGTGCGGTGCTGCTCCTCGGCGGCGTGGCGCTCTTCGAGCTCTGCGTCTTCCATCTCGTCCAGCAGGGGACGTGCGCGTCCGGCGGCCCTTACGAGATCAGGAACCCGTGCCCGCACTCGACGTGGACGTGGCTGCCGTTGATGCTCCCCGCGCTGTTGAGCGGCCTAGTCGGCGCCATCGTGCTCGACGCCGTCGGCCGCGTCTGGGCGGCTGGCTGGATCCTCTCGGGCATCGTGGCGATCGTGGCGGTCTACAGCCCCGGTGTCCATGCGGGAGCGAAGACCGGCGGGATCATCGCCGGCGTCGTCTGGATCGTCCTCGGGCTGTTCTTCTCGCTCATCGGCAGGGGCTTCGATCGGGCCGGGAAGAACAAACCCGCGCAACCCGCCGGCCCGCCGCCCGGCTAGCCGTCGACGAACGCGTCCGCTTCGATCTCGACGCGCCAGCGCGGATCGAGGAGCCCGGCGACGACGATCATCGCGGAGGCCGGCTTGACGCTCGCGAAGATCTCCCCGTGCGCGCGCCCGACTTCGGCCCAGTCGTCGGCGACGGTCAGGTAGGCGCGCGTCCTGACGACGTGCTCGGGCTTTGCGCTGACCTCCGCCAGAGCAGCGACGACGATCTCGAGACAGCGTTTCGCCTGTTCGTACGCGCCGGCCGGTGGGTCGGCGTCGCCGGGCATGATCGGCGCAGTACCCGCCACGTGGACATGCGGGCCGACGCGCACGGCGCGGGAATAGCCGACCGTGGCGGCCATCGGCGATTCGGCTGGGACGAGCTGCCGCTCCACGCGACTAGCATCGCGCGGATGGACGCCCTCCGGCAAGTCGAGGACTGGCCGGCCGAGCATGTCGCGGTCGCGGTCGTCGACTCTTCCGGGACGATCGCCTCGTTCGGAGACACCGAGCGCTCCTTCCGGTTCGCGTCGGTGACGAAGCTGTACGCGGCCTTGGCCGCGCTGGTGGCGCTCGAGGAGGGCGTCGTCGACCTGGAGGATCCGGCCGGACCGCCGGGCTCGACCCTTCGGCACCTGCTCGCACACGCCTCGGGCCTGCCTTTCGAGGAGGGCCCACCGATCGGTCGTCCCGGGGAACGGAGGATCTACTCGAACGTGGGCTTCGAGGCCGCGGCAGAGCACATCGCCGGGGCTGCGGAGATGCCGTTCGCCGACTATGCGCGCGCAGCCGTGTTCCAGCCGCTCGGGCTCGGCCTCGAGCTGAAGGGATCGCCCGCGGGACGCGATTGGGCGCTCGGCGGGCCGATCGCCGAGCTCGCCGGGCTCGGGCGTGAGTTGCTCGCGCCGACCCTCGTCGCACCCGAGACGCTTGCCGAGGCGACGACTGTCCAGTTCCCCGGCCTGGTCGGCGTGCTGCCCGGTTTCGGGCGCCAGGAGCCGAACGACTGGGGGCTCGGCATCGAGCTGCGCGACGCCAAGGCGCCGCAGTGGACAGGCTCGGGCAACGCGCCGCGCACCTTCGGGCACTTCGGCGCGAGCGGCACGTTCCTCTGGGTAGACCCCGACGCCGAGCTTGCGCTCGCGTGCCTTACGGACCTGGACTTTGACGAGTGGGCGGCGGAGGCGTGGCCTCGGCTGGCCGATGCAGTGCTGGCCGAAGCGCGAGCGTGAGCGCGGCCAACGCCGGGACGACGGCGAGCCCGAGGCCCACCGTCCGTGGCGCTCCCAGCTGAGACCAGACCGTCTGGAAGTCGGGGTTCGGGCCCCACAAGCCCGCGTCCAGCAGCATCGCCGCCGCGGAGTAGACCGTCACGAGGGCCGTCAGGCGGGGCCAGCGCGCGAAGGCGTCCGCGAGCCCGAGCGCGAGGAACGGCAGCGCCGGCACGAGGAAGCGAGGACCGGGCGACTCGCCGCCGTACGGGTCGAAGTAGCCTGCGCTGAGCAGCGCGAAGAGAAGCGTGACGGCGGCGCAGGCGAGCGCCTCGGCGCGCAGGCCGCGACGCCAGAGCAGCACGAGCCCGGCGGCCGCGAGGACGAGAATCGGCTGCTCCAGCAGCACGCCGTGGCGGCCCACGACCAGTTGCTGGAGGCCGTGCAGGCGGGGTGCGTGGATCCCGAAGAACCCGCTGCGCTGTTGCTTGATGAACTGCTCGGTGACGTACCGGTACGACACGTGAAACGGCGAGCCGAACGCGGCCCAGTCGTACGCCCCGAGCGCGACTGCCGCCGGCAGCGCGCCGGCGACGAACAGCACCGCCGCGCTCGCGGAGCGAGACCGAACGATGAGGTAAGCGAGCAAGACGGCCACGGCGAGGGCGGCCTGGTACTCGAACAGGACGCTCGCCCCCGCGAACGCTCCCGCTCCAAGTAACACACTGTTACTAGGTCGGGACCGCGCCGAGACGAGCAGGAACGCAGCGAACACGAGCGCTGCGGCCGACAGGTGCCCGACGGTCGTGCCCGCCAACGGAAGCGCCAGCGTCCCGAGCCCGAAAGCCACTGCGACACGATCGCCCGTGGCCGGGTGGAGGCGCTCGGCGCCGACCCGGACGAGCAGGATCGCGGCGAGGTAGGCGATCCCGCCGGTCAGGAGCCGCGCGATCCACAGCAGCGCGTCCGACCGCCACGGCGAGTCGCGAGCGCCCGCCAGCCGCATCGTCCCGAGAGTGGGAACCGCGAGGAGCGAGATTCCCGGTGCCTTGTCGCTGTAGACGTGTCCGCCGTAGAGCGCCTTGTCGCCGGTCTGGCTGGCGTAGCGGTCGATCCGCAGGCTTCCGTCGAGCACGATCGACTGTGCCAGTCCGAGTCGCGAGACGTCCTGCCAGTTCTCGCCGTACGCGAACGAGAGCGCGGACAGCGCGCAGAGCGCGAGGAGAAGGGCGGGCCGCTTCAGGAACCGACCTGCGGAAGGACGTGCTGCTCATAGGTGGCGCGGTCGCAGGTTGCGACCGTGACCGGGGTGATCGTGCGCAGCGAGCCGCCGCCGGGGCCGGCCGTGTCGCCGGGCCGCAACATCCCTCCGGCGCCGTTCGCCATCCCGCGGAGCAGGACGACGAATCGCTCGTCCGCGTCGATCGTCTCGCCGGGCCCGTGCTCCTCCCGCGCGAGCTCGCCCGCGATGCGCCCGAGAACCGCGCCGGGAAGCGAGCCGAAGAGTCCGATCCGCGAAAGCTCGGCCGCTGTTGCGGGATCGTGCCGCGGGCTCACGCGTCGTCGGCGGGCTCGTCCGCGGGCTCCTGCCCCGTGTCGTGATCCGGATAGCGCATGCTCTCTTCCTCGGCCTGTCTCGGCCCGGTGGCCTGCTCCTGCTCCTCCTCGGTCGGCTCCGGCTGGTCGTGCACGGCGGTCTCCTTCGGTCGGGGCTCCTATTCTTGCCGCGCGGGCAGCAGGACGCGTAACGCCCGCGGCCGGATCTCGAAGCGCAGCGGCGATTCGAGCTCGACGGGCTCGCCGTCGATCGCGGCCTCCACCTTCGCCGCCTCCGTCTCCACCGTGAACCTCTTGCCCTTTCGGTCGTTCCACGCCGACGGGAGCCAGCCCTCGAGCGTGTAGAGGTGGAGCACGCCCTCGTCGAGTCGCTTGCGCTCGCCGACGTCGAACAGGTCGAGGTCATACGCGTTGTTCCCGACGAAGATCACGCGAGCCTCGAGCGGGCGGCCGTCCACCTTTGCGCGAAGCCCGTGCCGCTCGCGCGCCGTCATCCACACCGCACGCAGCCGGGCCAGCGCGGCTCGGCGCCGCCGATGGCTCTCGCGGCGGTGGACGAGCTCCGCGTAGGCGCCGAGGGACACGTTGTTGAGGAACACCTGCCCATTCGCCGAGCCGACGTCGATCGAGCGCTCGGTTCCCCCGAACGCGTCGAGCGCACCCAGTGGATCGTCCCGGTCGAGCCCGAGGTCGCGGGCGAAATGGTTTCGCGTTCCGAACGGGATGCATACGAACGGGAGGTCCCGGTCGATCGCCACCGCGGCGACCGATGCGAGCGATCCGTCTCCGCCGGCCATGCCCAATGCGTCCGCGTCGGCCGCGCGCGCGAGCTCCTCGGGATCGTCCTCCTCGCCGAGAACGTGGACGCGCACGCCTTTCGCTTCGGCCGCAGCGCGCAGCTCATCCGCATCGGGCGAACCCGAGCCGGAGCGCGGATTTATGAGGAGAAAAGCCGTCAACCACCCCAATGTAGTAGGTCCGACCCGCCCCCCAGTTGAGCCGTTCGGCCCACCGCGCAGGCCGGTCTGGTGCCGATCTTCACGCACATGAGCGAACGAGGCATGCACCACATCGCGGACGACCTGTCCGAGACGTGGATCGAGGACTGGGCCGGAGCGGGCGTGGCCGAGATCGAGACGTATCTCGCAAAGCACGCTGCCTTCCTGCTCTTCCTCGAGTCCAACAAGGCCTA
>JAWVDL010000060.1:0-3336 GCA_033857355.1 Gaiellaceae bacterium
CAACCTGACGCGACAGCATGAAGTAGAGGTTGTCGAGGCCGGTGAATTCGGTGACCGACATCCCGCCTCCCTTGAGCCCTCAAAGGACAGGCGGAAGGTACCACGCTGCTACAACGATTACAAGCGCTACATCATGACGATTGCGTCGGATAGACGATCATCGCTAACTTCGCTAGGGTTGCGTCCGCTGCGGCAGCAGGACCCGTTAACAAGAACGGCGAACAAGACCTAACTTCTCGATCACGCGCAAAGGAAGGAAGCCGATGACTAAGGACTCGAAGTCAAAGGATGGGCAGGCGGGCGACGCTCTCGTGCGTCTCGCGCCAGAAACGAAAGATCGCGTTCGTTGGGTGGCGGGTCTCCTGAATGCAACACAGGCCGAAGTCCTTGAGCTGGCCATGATTCAGTGCATCCAGCGTTACGACGGCGAATTCCAAGAGCTCAGCCATCACCTCGCGCGGCCAGACGTCGACAAAACCGAGCTGAGCTCGCTTCGAGAGCTAGTGCTCCAGCCTTAAACCTGGTTGGACGCCCGGTCGCGTGGACAGGACGCGCGGCACGGAGTCGCGCAACCTTGGGAACCGAGCAAGTTACAGCCAATCCGCCGGCACGAGCGCTTGGTCATTGCGCCAGTTCTCGACGACGGCCTGCTGGAACCAGTCGTCCGGGAGATTCGCGTGGTCGGGGACGATGATCTGGAATTCTGCGAGTTCGGCAGCAACGTCGCGCAAAAGGGCGAACAGCTCGGCGACCCGCGTCCGATCCTCGTCGGAGATCTCCTCGTCAGCAACGGTCATCACCTCGTCCGGATAGAACGGCTGCGTGGGCTGGTCGAAGAAGATGAAACGGGGCACCGGCCGGCCCTGCTGGACGAACCAGCGATGAAGCGCCAGGTGGGCGACCAGGTGATAGCCGACGATGTTCGCCTGGCTGCCCATACGCGCAAGCTCGATCGGCCCTGTTGGAGTGTCTGCGATGACCGTCAGGCGCTCGGCGTCGAGCCTGACGGAATGCTCGCTGTGCTCGAGTCGCAGCGCCTGCGCGTAGCGCGTCATGTCGCGGGAGACGAATTGCAGCATCGACGCGACCCGTTGCCGCTGCTCGTCTAGATCGACGAGCGAATCGAGTTCGTCGACCCGCGCCCGCAATGCCGCCACCTCGCGTTCGAGCGCCGGGTCATCGTCGCCAGCGCGTGCCGTCTCCAGGTACGCCACGATCATCCCCTGGAGATACGCGCGCCGACGAGCAACGTCACGTGCCTCCTGCAGGGCGACCTCTCCAGCGGCGAGCGCGGCGAGCTCGCGATCGGCTTCGCGCAGCTCAGCGCGCACGGCATCGATTTCGGCTTCGATCGCCTGAAGCTGCGCGGCCGCGCGAGGCTCGAGATCGGCGACCTGGGCCAGCCGCTGATCGAGCTCGCGCACCGATGCATGCAAGGCTGCTGAATCGACGTCGTTGTGAGGCAACGCCGACCCGCAGAGCGGGCAGGTGGCCGCATGCGCTCCGCCGCCAGCGCTCTCTGACTCCGGGAGCAGGTTGATCGTCTGTAGCCGGGCCCGTTGCTCGTCGACCTCGGTCTCGAACAGCTGCCGCTGCGCCGAGAACCGTCGCGCGAGCGCCGCCTGCTCTTGCGTCCGCAGCAGCCGCTCGACGAGTTCGCGCTGTCGTGACTGCGTTACGCGGTACTGCTCGGGCGCGTCGCCTAGCTCGGCCTCGTCCTCGACGTTGGCTGCGACGGCCTCTCGCAAGAGCGTAATCGGGTCCGCTACCTCATCGATTTCCGCGGCAGCAAGCAGACCGAGCGCTCGCGCCTGGGTCACCAGCGCTCCAACGTCGGCGTCGAGGCGCTCCGTCGCGTTGGCCTGTCTCGCCAGCCGGGACTCCGCGCGCCGAAGATCCCTTCGTGCCTCGTCAAGCTGGCGCCGTAGAGCAACCGTGCTCAACTCGGCGGCGCCCAGGAAGTACGGAAGAGTGTCGCGAATCGCGCTGGCCTCCTCCGGCTCGTCCGCCCTGTGGAAGAGGTGGTTCTTGTTCGTGATCTCGTTTTCTGCCTGGAAGCAGTAGAAGAGAGCCTGACCGATCGTCGTCTCGAGCGGCGCGCGGTACGGCGTGGAAATGCGGACGTCATGGCCAGGCATGCCGAGGAGCCGCGTCAGCTGCTCACGGACCGTCGCCGTGTCAGCGTTCACCTCGAGCTCACTCGCCTCGACCTCCTCCCCACCCGCGCCGACCTTGATCATTGCCTGTTGCGTCGAGCGAGCGCCCCGCGGCAGAGCCGGCCGCGCGACGAAGACACGCGTGTCGTCGTGCTCGACGGTGATCGAAAACCAGGTCACCGCGTCGGTTAGCGCGCCCTCGGGATACGTCGGCTGGCGCCGGCCGAGGCAAAACTCGGCGATGTCAAGGAGCGACGACTTACCTGTGCCCGACCAGCCAGTGAGGATGTTCAGACCTTTGTGGAAGCGCACGAGGCGGTTCTGACCCGCCGCGTTGTAGATGCCGATCGACTCGATCTGCATGCTCGCCCTACGGCGTGATCCCGAAGAGCGCGTAGACGGATGCCACATCGACGACGCCCGCGAACCAGCGGCCGAGGAAGGCGGCGCGCTCAATGCAATCTTCCGCCTCGCCGGAGGCACCCGCGCGCAGTGAGGCGGCCGTGAGGGGCGAGCGCAGCCGGTCACCCGCGAACGACAGCGCGCCCGTCCGGATCCCGAAGCGCGCGCTCTCGCGCACGAATGGCGCCAGCGAACGTGCCCGCGGAGGAAGCTGCATGCGAACGTTGGCGTGCGACGAGATCCAGTTCAGCAACCGCGCGTTCGCCCTGGCCGGCAGCTCACGGCGCGTGTCACCGAACAGAACGAGCGGCGGCACGATGAAGGCGAGCGTCCAGGGAATTCCGACGTTGGCGATGCGCTCGTGATCGGCGGCGGCGGCGGCCAATAGCGTCGCCACGAAGCTCGGGTTAAAGAGCAGTGCCTCCTCGCGCTGGCGTGAGGCCCAAGGTAGAAGCTCGACCGTCATGCTGTCGCCAACTCCAACAGCCCCTCAAGCCGCCTCTCGAAATCGGGATGCCAGCCGATCTGTTCGCGGTACGCTCGCGGCCGGTCAGCAAGCTCGTGGAGGGTGCCGTGCGTGATCATCTCCTCGCTGTACTTGGGCCGGACGCGGACGCGGTCTTGCGTCCGCAGCTGCTGCAGGAGCACTCGCCCGGCCTGCTGCTTCGCCGTCTCCGAGTCCGTCTGCCCTTCGAGCTCGCGCACCATGTCCTGGAAGGCGCGCCGCCACGTCTCAACTAGGCCCCGCTCGTATTCTTCGAGATCGCCGATGGCGAGG